>JAVBQH010000051.1:0-43263 GCA_031549175.1 Raoultibacter sp. | reverse complement strand
GGGGATGATCCAGTTGTTCATAAGCATCACCAGGGCGAACACGAGGCTGCTTATCAGCACCACGCCCTTTTTGGGCACCTTCGCGTACAGCAGCATATAGAGGATGCCGAAGGGAAAGGCGAGTATCGAATGGAGGAACAGCCACCCTATCGGCGTCGCCCCCACGATGGTGCCGACCACCATGAACAACACCACCGCGATGGCGCTGATGATGCCTATGGTGATAAAATCTCTGATATTCAGTTTGTTCTTATCCATGAACTATGCTCCTGTCAAATAGTTAGATATAGCTAACTATTAAAGGTAGCGGGATCACCTTCCGGCTTCAACGGCGCCCGTTCCGGTTTAGCTTGGAGGGGAATTGTTTTAGCTTTCTGCGGAAGATAAGCGGCAGCCCGGCGACGCCTGTTCCCTTTTCCGGCAAGGTGGTGTATAGTCATCCATTAGTTAGCTATTACTAACTTCTTGGCAGCAAAAGGCGGAGCCCCCGCCCTGCTCCGCCAAAGCGGGCTCGCCGCCGGGAGGCTGACGCAGCATGAAGGGGCGCAGGCATGGAAAACAGCCGCCTACGGAAGATGTACCAGGATATGTTCGCCAGCAGGGGCTGCTCTCCCTGCGGGCCGCTTGACGGCCTCGGCCCCGAGGGACGCTGCTTTTCCATCGACCCTGAATACGGGGAAGGCTGGTGCTGGGTCTACCAATGCGGCGACCATGCCACGATCACCCTGATGGACCAGGCGTACTCGAGCGACCGCTACTGCAAGATCATGCAGCCGGACTTCCTGTGCATCGGCTACTATTACTCCGTATCGGGGGAACAGGTGCACCCCTATCGCAAGCTGAGCTCGAACACCTTCCATGCCCACGTGGGCAAGGCCGGGCGCTACGGCGTCATCCACCACAGAGGCGTGCCGCTGAAAAGCATCAGCATCACACTCATGCCCGAGTACTACGAACGCCACCTACAGGCAAAGTATGCGGATGCCTACGTAAACCCCAAAGACGCGTTCGCCTGCATAGACGGGATCGGGGAATTCCCCGAGCTGCTGATGGTTTTCAACCAGATCCGCAGCTACACCGGCACCGGCATGCCGGCCCGGCTGTACTATGAGGGCAAGCTGGACGAAGCCCTTGCGCTGGTTCTCAACAAATCACGGGAAACGGCGACCGGCAAGCCTGCGGAGCGCAGGGTGTCGCTAGAAGACCGCCAAACACTCGCCGCCGTTGCAAGCTATATAGACAACCACTATATGACAGAGATCCCGCAAGCGATCCTCGCCCAGATCGCCTGCATGAGCCCCGCCAAGCTCAAATATGCGTTCAGGGCGGCCTACGGATGCTCCCTTTCGGAATACACCCAGAACCGCAGGGTCGGGCATGCGGAGCACCTTCTGACGAACACCGACCTCTCCGTGGCGCAGATCGCTCTCGTCACCGGCTACAAGAAGCCGGGAAGCCTCACCGAGGTGTTCAAGAAGCACACGGGCATGACCCCGAGCGACTACCGCAGGATGCTTGCCGGGTAGACGGGGGCGTCCTCCCAGCCTAATGCATCGCTACCAGGCCATGTTTGCTTTTTGCCAGCTGATGGTCATCAAGGGCGGATCTGCGTAAGGTCGACTCGATGATACTCTTGAAAAAGAACCGGGGGCCAATACAGGGCGGAAGCAATTCGTTTTCCGGCGCAATAGTAACCTCCCCGTCTTCACCCCAACGGACGATCAGCATCGCCGTTGCGTCATAGGCATCTTCTTCGAACTGCAGCTTCTCCAGCATTGCAACGGCTTTTCTGAGGTTTGCCGGTTCCTCAAGGATCGTCGAGCGAACGACGAAGAAGAAGCCGAGCGAAGCCAAAGGATGACGCCCCTTGAGGTTCTTTGCATCGCCATACGCCTCTTCGAAGCGATTGTTCAGGTTCTTCCCGAAAGAGGAGCTCATGGTTTTCGTAGATATCAAGATCTCCGGCCCCGTAAGCCAAGAAGACATCCCGACGTCTACCTGTTTTTTATAGGTAGAGCCCAGAACCGATGCGTCGGCCGATGCGTAGTTTGGCAGCTCTTTGCAGCATTGCTCTGCTATATGCGGCGGAAGCGATTGGATGAAGGAAAAAACCTCGGGAGACAAGGCGCGGGGGACATACCTTCGCGGCCAAACTGAGTTTTCTGAGAATCCGGCAGCTCGCAGCTCCTCGGCAATCCACAGGTCAAGCACTTTCGCAAACCGCCCGCTTTGAACCGAATCGCTGTTCTTGACCGAGCGGGACAGGAGTTGCACCAAAAGATCATACGCTAAGCATGGCAAGCCCTTTTGATCCCAATAAGGTCGCTCGTCGTGAGAGGCACCATGTTTATCCCCATGCGCAGAGATGATCTCAAGGTACTCGGCATAGGCATCTGCCTTGCGTGCTCTAGGCGCCACGAAGCTTCCTCCTTGCACGCATTGCATCGTAGCCCGAGCTCATCCGAGCAATTCTTTCCGTAGGAACCTCAAGGCCTTCTTTCAGCAAAACCGAATCGACCAAACAGATCGCCTCATCAAGATTTTTCTTCATGAGCAGATCGGCGACGGTTGGCTTTATCTCTCGCAGTTCCTTTTTGCAGCGCTCTACAGTATCGAAAGAAGGAACGGGCATGTTCGCGGCTTCGCGGGGCTCAAGCTTCAATATGCCCCCACCATAAGCCCTGCCAGCTAATTCGGCACCGAGAAAAGTAGCCGAATTCAAGCAGGCCAAGGGAAGCAGCTCCCTGCCGATACTGCGTTTTCCGGGATCAAAGACCAGGCCATGGCATGAATTCAGATTATACGCAGCAGCCTCGTTGGCGCAAAGGTTCGGACCGGCTGCATTCATGTAGGTGACGAATACGTCGGGGAGCTTCGTCAGGGGAACCTTCCACCAAGGAGTTCGCTTCCGGCATTTGTATGCCTGATGGACATCGATACTTTCTCCAAAAGCGAGGTACTCCTCAGCTCCTGAAGACAGGCTTCCTTCGCGCGGATAGAACAACCTCGTCTGCCTGCCTTCCTCCTCAAGAATACGCAAAGCAGCGCCATCTAAGGCCAGGCGGCGCAGATGGCGAGAGCCTGGAGGCGAGAGGGTGAGAACATCTTCCTCGGTCAGCCCATATTCGCTGATGGTTCTTGCCGAAACAGCAAAATACGAGTTGCAGCCAGTGACCGCACCAAGTGAGATCGAACCCCATTCCTCCAAGCGAACGAAAGAGGTGCCTAACAGTAAGGAAAGGCTGTCTTTGGCATCTTTGGGAGCAAAAATGCCGGACCAGCGCTCGTGCGGGCTTGGCGGAACGTAATCGTTTGCTATCCCCGTATAGAGATCGTCCATATCTTGACATTGCCTCCAGATCAACCGATCAGTCGACCCAATACCGAAACCGTCAGCCAGAAGAACGACAACTTCTTCCTGAACCTCGGGAAAAACGCGCTTGTCGAAGGTGACCAGCTGTACCGAGGCGAAAGATTCCAACAGATATGCGCGGATGGGAGCGGCGTAATTCACGGTGAGCAATTCAGCGGGAAGAACAAAACCCAAGCGGCCGCCGACAGACAGAAAAGAGGCGGCATGGATTACGAAAGGAGCCCACGAAGACGATAAGGCGCTCAAGGCAATGCCGCTTCGCCAAGCTATTTCCTGCATCCTTTCCTGCTGTTCGGCAGAGAGCACCTGGAAGCGTATATAGGGGGGATTCCCGATGACTACATCGACCCTTGCCTTTGGGTCGACTGAGAGGAAGTCGGCCACTTCGATAGGGGAAGAATACCCGCATGACAAAAGCCGGATGAGCGCCTGCTTGGCGCTTTCATGGTGGAGCTCGAAGCCCAGAACCTGACTGTTTCTCCGGTCCGCCGAACAGCCGAGAGCATATAGGCGGTCATGGGCAGCCAGAATAAATTCTGCTTCGCCGCAAGCGGGCTCCAAAACATGATCAGACGGCTTCCTGATAGCCCATTCTGCAATGAACGAGGTGAGCTCTGGCGGCGTAAAGAAAGCCCCCCGCTCTTTGCGATTCTTATTTGGATCGATAGAAATATCCAGTGTTGAACCATACGCCATTACTGCTGCACCTCCTTTGGAAAGTATATTTTCTTACATCACGTTAAACACGAACATACTTTCTATTTCATGAGATAAACATATCTATAAGCCCAGCTTCCTCTGTCGACCTGACGTCTTGGCCGGTTCGAAGCGTCCTGCTTGGACACATCGCCCGTCCTCACTCAGAGCAACGAGGATTCTTGCCCTCAGTTCCTGAAGATACAACTATACCGCAAGCTGAAAGTTTTGTAGTGGTTTGATGCACTGCGGCCTTCATGAGGCGAGGCACCTCCTCTAGTGGGCGCAAGAACAAGCCCCCATCATGATCTTGCACTCAGTAATCAAGCCTTGTAGCTCTACCGCGATTGCGGGGGAAGGTCATCCCATACAAAGCTGTCGGCGATGCCCTTGGCGGCATCTCCCGCGCCCTTCACATCGGAGTTGTTCCACTCGGTGGCGATCACCAGGAAGTACTTCTTGTCCCCCACCACGTAGAACTGGGTGGTGACGCTGTCATAGTATTCGATGGTGAAGATATAGAGGTTGTATCCTTTTGCGGAATAGGTCCCGCTGCCGCTGATGCCCTTTGCCTTGCCTTGCGTCTGCGCCATCAAAGAGTTCTTGATCCCATCCCGGAAGCGGATGTGCTCCTCGGGCGAGTAGCGGTTCGACGCCACCTCCACTGAGATATTGGTGGGCGGGTCTGCGGCATCCGCCTGGCCTTCCTTGAGGTAGTAGCGCTTCTCATCCAAGCCCAGCCCCTCGGCTTCCGTCTGCCGGGGATATAGCTGCCAGCCGTCAGGTTCCTTATAGGCCCCGAAGCCAAAGTGGGTGGAGCCATCCTCGTCCACCTGATAGTCCTCTTTGCCAGGAGCCGAGACGGGGCTGTTGCGCGAAGGCAGGGCGAACTGGCAACCGGCAAGGGCCGCCGCCAGGATCAAGGTCAGGGTAAAAGCAACCGTCGTCTTGAGCCTCAACATCCGCGTTTCCTCTTCTCTCTGTTCGCCTGCGCCAAATGAACAACATTATACCTTATCGGACGGCATGCCTTTGCCGGATGGACAGTCGCCGGCGTTGGCGCAGATGCCGGAAAGTGCGTCTGTTGAACTTGTGCCCGCACGGCATCGGAGGTATAATCGTACAGATGTTCATATGGAGGTAGGGTGGGATTTCCTTCCAGTATCTCGCCCTATCTGCGGAGCCGTCGCACGAGGAGGTGTGTGGATGCCTGATGGGAAGACCTATGCCTGTATCGACCTGAAATCATTTTATGCAAGCGTCGAATGCGCCGACCGCAAGCTCGACCCCTTCAAGGACAACCTAGTGGTCGCCGACCCCGGGCGCACCAACAAGACCATCTGCCTTGCCATCACGCCTTCCATGAAAGAGCTCGGCGTCCCCAACCGCTGTCGCGTCTTCCAGATACCCAAAGACATCGAGTACGTCATGGCGAAGCCCCGCATGCGCCGCTATATGGAGGTTTCTGCGGATATCTATTCCATCTACCTGCGCTTCGTAAGCCCCGAGGACGTCCATGTCTATTCCATCGACGAATGCTTCATCGACCTGACGCCCTACCTTGCGCTTTACGAAACGGATGCCCGCACCTTCGTGAAGACGCTTACCGATGCCGTATACGAGGGAACGGGCATCTGCGCCACGACGGGCATCGGCACGAACTTGTTTCTGGCCAAGGTGGCGCTTGACATCACCGCCAAGCACACCTCCGACAACATAGGCATCCTGGACGAGGAGTCCTTCAAACGCGAGGTCTGGTTCCACCGGCCCATCACCGACATCTGGAATGTCGGCCCCGGCATCGCACGGCGACTTGCCACATACGGGGTATTCGACCTGGCTGGAATCGCCGCTATGCGCAAAGAGACCCTCTACAAGGAATTCGGGGCGAACGCCGAATTCCTCATTGACCATGCCTGGGGCCAGGAGCCCTGCACCATCGCCGACATCCAATCCTATGAGCCGGAAGGCCACTCCATGACAAACGGCCAGGCGCTTCCCGGTGACTATTCCTTTGACGAGGCGCGCATGGTCGTGTCCGAGATGGTCGACGAAAGCGTGCTCGAGCTGGTCAGCCTGGGCTTGGTGACCGACCACGTATCGCTCTACATCGGATATGCGCGCGCCAAGGAGGATGGGGGCGATGAAGGGTTCTTCGATGGCGGCCACGGCAGACGACCGGCCAATGGCCGGAGTTCCTACGAACACACCGGCGGGGGCCGCAAGCTCGAACGGCGTACCAACTCGAAGAAGCTGCTGATGGATCGTTTCTATCAGCTGTTCGACGAGACAACCCGCAAAGATATAGCCATCCGGCGCATCAACATCGGCTTCGGCGGCCTCATGCCTGAAGAGTATGCGACCTTCACGCTCTTCGACGATCCCGAGGCCGAAGCCAGGGAGCGCAGCCTTCAGGAAGCGCTGGTCGCTGTACGGGGGAAGTTCGGGAAGAATGCCATGCTCAAGGGAACAAGCCTGCAAGACAAGGCGACCGCCCGCGAACGCAACGAGCAGATCGGGGGACATCATGCCTGAACGGCGGGTCGGGCTCCCAGACGCGGGCATGCCGGCACCCATCCCGCTCAGCACATCCGAGCAGGAACGGCGCGCGGCCATCCTGAACGCCGTCTCGGCACGTGTGCAGCAAGACGGCGGCCATGTCGCCAAGCCGCATCCCAACCGGGCACGCCAGTTCATGCCGTTTGCGGCGCTCAAGGGATACCACGAGCTTGCACGCGGGCGCGAACGCGTGCCGGAACAAAAATGCGCTATGACCCTGGAACGGTCCGCCGAGCTTTCTGCCGCCATCGCGCGTCTTGCGAAGGGCAGCATGGTCGCCATCGTGCACTACGAGGGCGATCGCTACATTACCACCTGCGGGCCGGTGACAGAGCTCGACGAAACATTCCGATCGCTTCGTATCGTCAGGAAGCCCATCGCCTTCGATGACATCCTCTCGATCGAGATCCTGGACCGCGCATAAGGCAGCAAGGACCTTTGGCAGTCGGCCGAGGTCAGGTCATTCCAGGGAATGCGGCATTCACGGACTCGCAACGGAAGGCCGCCTCCCTATCAAGCACCTCGTTGATATGCCTGAAATCCCGCAAGGCCTGCCTTCCCATCCGGGCGATGCTGAAGAGGTTGATCGAGTTCTTGCCCCCTTGGCGAGCATGGAAGGCAATGGGGAAATCGTGCACGGAATAGCCGAATTTGACGCTGGCTACGCTTATTGCCACGTTCGCAAGGTTGTAATCGTCGGGAATATATGCAAGGCAGTCACGGAGGGCCGCGGCACGCATGAGCCGGTACGGGGTGTTCGCATCTTCCAGGGCAACGCCGAACCGCTGTTTGACGACGGCTTTCAGCATCCTGGTCACCACGGCGCGGGAGATGCCGTCTTCACGCGCAGCCCGCCGGCCGAGCAGGATATCGTAGGACTCCCGCGCATCCCATAGCTCTTTGAACTCGGCGGGGTCG
The DNA here is from genome assembly GCA_031549175.1 of Raoultibacter sp. Lineage (GTDB taxonomy): Bacteria > Actinomycetota > Coriobacteriia > Coriobacteriales > Eggerthellaceae > WRIS01. The sequence continues at coordinate 35,717 of JAVBQH010000051.1, read as the reverse complement.
GTCTGCCCGTCCGAATCGGTCTGGAACACGTAGTCCGCCCCCGCATCGAGCGCATACCTATAACCGAACAGCACGGTCGCGCCATGCCCCTGGTTTTTTTTCGTGAGCGGGATCAGCGCAGGGTAGGAACGGGCGGCTTCACACACAAGGGGGTAGGTCGCATCGAGGCTCCCGTCATCTATGACGACCAGGCGGCTTCCTTCCCCACACCGTTCCACGACGGGGTACCACTGCTGTATGACGCCCCTGATATTGGCCTGTTCGTTGTATGCGGGTATGACGATGTAGAGATTGCTCATCGCCATACCGGAGTTACCCAAGGCCTTGGCTGCCTTTGATCGGAATAGGGGATGGACGGCCTTATCGAAAACATATTCTTACTTCGCCGGTATCGCGGATATGCAGTAGCATCGAGGCGCACTCCAAAGGTCTTGTTATGCATATTGCAAGGGAACGGATATCATGCTAAATGATAGCATCGAGCCTTACGAAAGTGATGTGAATTTTGAAGGGTCCCGAAGCATAACGCGAGATTACGCTATAGTCAGCACTTCATGAGAGGATTTTGGCAGTGAGACCACGTGCTACCGATACCGCTAGGCCGGCAGATGGCAGGATCGTCGCCGCGTGCTGCATCGCCATAGCCGCCTTCGTGGCCCTCGTCTCGCTCACACATGACAACAGCCCCCTTTCGACCGCCTACCCGAACATCGACTCCGGGGTCTTCCAATATATTGGATCGCATGTCTTGCAAGGCCAGATGCCCTATCTTGACTTCTTTGACCACAAGGGGCCGACCCTTTACCTCTTGAATACCCTTGGGGCCCTCATCGCCCCGGGCGGGCTTGGGCTGTATGTGGTAGAAACCGTGTTCCTCATAGCCGCCGCCCTCGTGTCGTACTTCACCTGCCGCAGGTTCGCCACTGACGCCGCCGCCCTTGCCGCGGTCATCCTCGTCTACGCCACCTTGGGACGCTCCCTCTTCGGTGGGAACTACGTCGAGGAGTACGCGCTCCTGTTTGCCTCCGTCACGCTCTTCTGCCTCTCGTCGTATTTCGTAAAGGGGCGCCTCGCCTCATGGGAGGCGTTTGCCATCGGGTTTTGTGCGGGATGCGTCCTCTTCCTGCGTCCGAACCTGCTCGGTGCCTGGGTGGTGTTCTGCGCCGCCATCATCATCTTCATGGCGCGTGAGGGCAAGGCGGGAGACATCGTCCGGGTCGCCCTGTTCGCGGGCTTGGGCTTCCTCTGCCTTGTTGCCCCGGTCTTGCTGTGGCTGGCCCTTGGAGGCGCCTTACCCGATTTCATAGACCAGTACCTCCGCTTCAATATGGAATACTCTGCAACCTACAGCTGGGCGGCGCGGATCGAAACCTTCTGGTGGATGCTCGGCGGGCAGCCGACGCTTATCGCCGCCTTGGCCGCAGGGGTGTTCGCTGCAATACAGACACGCAGGGTGGGACGAAAGGGTCTGTCCCTTCCGTCCCACCCTGAGTCCGGCTCCCGGTTTTGGGTCTGCCTCCTTATCGCTACGCTGCTGACGGTGGCCTTTGCCTCCATGTCGGGGCGGGAATATGAGTACTACCTGATGGCATGGGTCCCGTACGCGGCGTGCCCCATCGCCTATGCCTTGGGCGAGGTATTCTCGTATGTACGGCAGAACTTCGACCTGCACCGGGGGCGCAGCATCGCCCTTGCCGCGGCCACGGTCGCCGTGGCCGGCCTATGCCTCATACCCAACATTGCAACAGGCTATGGCTATGCCCAAAGATATCATGTTGCCCAAGACGCCGAGGATGCGGATGGGAGAGGCGGGGTGGTCCAAACCGTCCTTGCCCTTACCTCACCCGACGACAAGCTCGTTGTATGCGGCGCGGAGTGCTGGGTGTATACCGAGACGGAACGCTCGGCGGCAACGAGGTACATATTCCAGCCCGACGATACGCGCCTTGAGATACGGCAGCAGTACCTGTTCGAGGACATCCAGGCCAACAAGCCGAAACTCGTCGTCATTCCCAATAACTACAATGCCTTTGACGCCCTTCGCGGAATGCCCGGCTACTCCCTGGTCTTCCAAAATGGGGGCTTCATGGTATATATGCTGGACGCCTCTTAAAAGCTGCGCGGCTCAAAGCACCCAACCTGAGGACCCGTCCCCGTTCTCGGCTGCCTGCCCGATCGTTTGCGATCAAGAGATAGTCCGAAGACAACGAAACGGTACATCATTGCCAAAAAGATCAAGCTCTCCGCAAAAATCCCTGGATACTGCTTACAGGCCAGTTACAGACCCCCTACCACCTGGTGCAAAGCATTGACGCAGTCTGTCCTTGCGGTTATCGTTCCTATAAGCCGATGCAGGTTATTAACAAGGGACCTGTATCGAATACTTGGATATGTGGTGCTGCGTTTTTGCTTCCCCGGGATGTGAAACCACCAACATGCCTGCCGTTACTGCCTCATGTAAGCGATCCTGCCATTATGCAGGAGAAACACAGGAGGTGAGCGGCTATGCGAAAAAGCCCACCTGTAAGGCCCCATACCGTAGCGGATACTATCGAAAGAAAGCTGTCATCGTTTTTGATGCTTGTGCTGGCGACCATGCTCTGTTTCTTCATGCCTGCATTTGCATTTGCTGCAGAGGATGGTTCAGCATCTCCGCCGCCGCCGTCAGCGGAATCTCCACCTGCCGACATACCCGAAGCCCTCCCTGAAGTCGATGGCCAAACGCCTGCACCTGATACTGTAGAACCAGGTGAGCAAGTTCCTGGCGAGACTACCGATGAAGGGCTGGAACAACCGACAGAGCCCGGCGAGGCATTAGGGACAACGATCCTCGATGAGACAAACCCCTTAGCCGAAGATGTAGGAATCCTTGCCCTTGTTTTAGGCGAAGAGATCACGGTCGACGGGCTGACTTACCAGGTAACCGCCATGCCGACTCCTACAGATCCTGGCACGGTCACCCTTGTCGGCAACGAGGGGATGGCCACGGTTGTGAACGTGCCTGCATCTATCACAGACCCCGACACTCCTACGGACAGCTACAACGTGAACGCAGTGGCCCTTACCGCAGCCTCTGAAGGCGCCTCGGTCATCAATTACTTCACCTGCAGGGGGCTTGGCATATCTTCCCTCGATCTGTCGGGCTGTTCGGGGCTCCGAAGTCTCGACTGCGCCAATAACCCTCTCGGTGCCCTTGAGCTTTCGACCTTTAGCCAGCTCACAAGTTTGAGCTGTGCGAATACCGGTCTCACATCAATCGACCTGTCAGCAACGCCCCTACTCCAGACCCTCACGATCGCCCAGAACGGACTTTCCGAACTTGATGTGACGGCGCTTCCTGGCCTTGTGGTGCTCGACTGCACCACGAATATGCTGGGCTCGCTCGACCTCTCAGGAAACCCTCAGCTTGAGGTACTGAATTGCGGCGTAAACAACCTTGCAGAGCTGGACCTCTCAGGAAACCCCGCGATCACCAACCTTGTGTGCAATGGGAATGCCCTTGCGGCCCTCGACCTTTCCCCTTGTCCAAGGCTTAGGGCCTTGGGTTGCGAAGACAACGCGCTCGAAGCCCTCGACCTGAGTGGGAATCCCAGCATCCTTTCCGTCTCTTGTGGGGACAATTACCTGCTCGACGTCCCCGTCAGCCCCTCTGCCTCCCTGTTTGTTGCCGGTGGCCCCAATCAGTTCAAGGTCATACCTATGAAGATCCTACCCGATGGAAGCTATGTAAGCCGGCAATCCTATCCCCTCCAGCCCGGGCACAGTATTGCGCTGGCGAATCTTGGAATCGTCTATGATCCTGTAACAGGGCTCTTCACCTCTTCTGTCGAAATACCCACGCATTCGGACTTCACGACTAGGATAAACGGCTGGTCGCGGATATCGGGGCAACTCCACTTCAACATAGATACCTACCTCGTCGAGTTCGTCGATTGGGACGGCACGGTGCTCAAAGACGCGATATGCATCTGCGGCGAACCTGCCACCGCACCTGCCAACCCGAGCCGCCCTGGCTATTCCTTCGCTGGATGGAGCTGCGATTTTTCTGACATCGAAGCAGACACGACCGTAACGGCGCTTTATACGAAGAGCAATGATCCCGCACCTCCACCTACCCCGGTCGATTCCCAGCCTAGCTCGGGCAGCACTGCCTCTACGGGGCAGATGCCAGAAACTGGGGACGACCTGCCGATGCTCGCAGCACTGGCATCGATCCTTCTCTCAGGTTTTCTGGTGGTCTCCTTCAAGGCCCTCAGGAACCGCAAACACTGACCCCTGACCTTGCGGGAGGCGTCTGGCCACACCCCCACCCTCCAAACAGCCCGCCTCCCGCACACCTCCTTAGCAAAGGCTGCAGGCACCCCCAAGCCTGTAGCCTTTGCATGCCTGCATTGAGCTTACCTGCATCTCTTCCGGGATAGCAGGACGGCTCCCCAAGATATTGCGGCAAGCATTCCGGCCAGCGCGAGCGGCAGGCACACCTCATCCCCTACCTTCGCCAGGGTTTTCGGAAGGGGTTGCGGCTGGCCGGCCGGGCCTGTTATGGCAGTATCAGCCCTCACCTGCGGCTGTCCTTCGAGGACAAGCCATCCGAAGGGGTCGACCGCCTGGTCGAGAATCCAGACCGTCGCGTCGCCGGCCTCGTTCAGGTAATACCAGCTGACCTGTTTTTCCGCCCACTCTTCTCCTACCGCCAAAAGCAGCATCATATCGGCCGGGAACTCGTCGGTGTAGTTGAAGTGGACCGAATGTATCAGTTGGTCGCCCTCTTTCACCAGGCCGAGGAAGGCCGCATGCTCGGGGTCAGTGTCGTAGCGCGATCCGAAGTCGTAGAACTCGACGCCATCTACCTGGTGGATGGTTGTCTTTTTGGCCAGCCGGCCGGTCTTGAACACGAAGACCACGCCGTTTCCGGTGAAGGCAGGCGAGTAATAGATGGGCGCATTGGGGTTGTCAGGGTCGAGGGCTTGCGACCGGCCGACCGCGTAGAGGATCGACGCGGTCCAGCTGCCTTGCGAAAGACCGACGTTGTCGGACAGGAGGAACATATAGCGGTCGAGTCCGATGAGACTCTGCATCATCTCGCGGGTGATGATATGCTGCCCGTTCGGCGGGCCGAAGCAGAGCTGGTCTTGGACAAGGGCCTGGTCAAGATAGTCCCATTTGACGTAGACGTCATCGAGGTAGAGCCTGCCCGGGCTTGCGTAGATATACGGGTATTGGCTCATGAGCGTCTGGTCATAGGTGGGGATCTGGGCACCCGGCGCCGCCGCCCCGGCGGCGACAGCCGTTCCTGGCTGAAGCTGTATCACCCCAGCAAGCTCGACAAACATGGCAAGGCGCGTTGCCGCCCGCTGGAACCCATACGCGGTCACCGTGCTGTTCGCCACCTGTATCAGCCCGGGGGCTCCCCCTTCTGAATCCCCCGCATGGAGGCCGATCGTCATCGAGGAGGAGGCGTCGGTGTCGGCCAAGGCGACCACGGTGCTGCCCGACATGGCAAGCATGGTATCCGCATGGATGCCGATGGCCTTGAGATTCGAGCCCGGTGCGCCGCCTGATGAGTTAAGGAAGGCGAAGGCGTTGACCGTCGCATTGGCGATCGAGACCGATCCCCGCGAAAGCATGGCGTAGCCTGTTTCATTGCTGCCGGCATTGCTTTCGGTCCCGAGGAAGGCCCCGAGGGCGCCGTCGGTGTCACCCTGCTCTACCGCATCGAAATAATCCCGGTAAAGCTCGCCCCACGTGCTGCCCCCCGGATTGGCCACCCCGCGCGCAAAGGCATTCGCCACCCCGTTGCTGATACGAATCTCCTCTGCCTTCATGCCTATGAAGGCTCCTGCACAGTCAAGCTTGCCGCCGGTGACTTCGATATCTCCCTTGTCAAGAAACAGCCCGCCCCGTGTGGGGCTCACGACGGTCAGCATGCCGCCGGTGACCGAAAGGGAGCCTTCCGGAAGGTGCATCCCCCAATCAGCATCCCCGCTACCAGTGCCGACAACAGTGTGGTTTCCCCCGCTCACATATGCGTTGCCGTTTGTTGACCTCAAGCCGTTGAAGCCCACCCCTGCCTGCCCTTCCAAGGTGATACCGAGGATGGTAGAGGTGCCGCCCGACAAGATAACGTCGCCCGGAAGCTCAAGGCCGAACCCGAAGAGCCCCATCATCAAGATATTCCTGCCGCCAGTAATGACCAGGTCTCCACCTGCCTTCGCCCCGTTGCCGTTGATAGAGAATATCTGGACCTCTCCCCTGTGTATGGTGATGCCGCCCCCCACCACCACCCCGAAGCCCTCGAGGGTGAACAGCTGCACCGCACCTTCCGAATCGCAGGTGAGGCCTCCTGTCGCTTTGAGCACACCCTTCTCGATGGAAGGGTCGTTGGGGCTTGGGTTGGGGAACTTGCCCTCGACGTCATGGATTCCGGCCGCGGCGAGCATACCCATGACCTCGTTGTACTCTTGTGAGGAGGTCTCCTTCAGGTTGATGGACATGATGCCGTAGCTGCTTTTCTCGTTGGCACCCGAAAAAGAGACCTCGCCTCCTACCTCGGCACCGAGGGTTGAAAACACGATCGTATAGAAGTACTCGGCATCTGCGACACGGAGGCTCCCCCCGCATTCGATCCCTTTGGGCATCTGCCCAATGAAGAATGCCTGGCCGCCTGATATGGTGAAATCGGCATCGGCAGAGGCTATTGCGACCGGGGCGTCGGGGTTTGCCGTCGTGTCAGGGACGGCATAGGCCGCAAATGACCCCGCCCCCTTCTTGGTGAAGCTGCCGTTCGAGGCATAGGAGGCGGTGGGGTCATTTGCCACGGTGACCGCCCCGAAGACGCTTGCCTTGCCGGAGCCGTCGACGATGAGCTCGCCTGTCACCTGGATCGCAGTCTGGCCCATGGTACCGGCCTCCTCGCCGACGACAACTGCGTCCGAGCCGAGGATAATCGTAAAGCCCGCTCCCAAGTACGCCGCCTCTATCGTGCCGACCGTGCCGGAGAGCGTGAGCGTGTTGTTTGCTGCGCTGTAGGCGGCAAAGCCGTCGGAGTAGTCTTGCTTCGCGCCGTCGAAGAAGACCGTGCCGCCGACCTTGAGATAGGGGTCTCCTACAGCGAGCGGGCCAAGGAGGCCTTGTGCATCCTGGTCGGAGGCCGGGGCGATCCCTGATGGCTCCAACGGCTCCTTCACGTCGCTGCCAGACGGGCCGGAAGGCCCGCCGTCGTCGGGCGTGGTGCCCTCGGCATCGCCGTCGGCAGCATCCCCTGCCCCTTCGTCGGTCGAGGGGTTGTGGGCAAACCCATCCCCTTGGCCTGCGCCTGGTTCCTCCGCATAGGAGACGCTCGGGCAAAGGGGGATGTATGCCACTATGAGCAAGAAAGCAAGGAGGAACGCAAGTACCGAAGAGCGTGTCGGGGTTTTTGGGATAGGCCTTTTCATTATTCCTCCTGCTTAAACATAACAACTTTCCAACAGCTTTTATCGGTGAAATGCAGTATTCTTTATGCCTGGTACACGAGCTCGCCCCTAAACCATGTTTCGAGCACCTTCGCCTCGGATGGCGGCCCGGTGAAGAGGTTGCGGTCAAGCACTACGAAATCGGCAGATTTCCCGGCCTCAATGCTGCCGGTAGTCCCCTCGAGGCCATACGCATAGGCCGCTGAAAGCGTGAACGCGTCCAAGGCCTGGTCGAGCGTTATAGCCTCGTCGGGGTTCAAGGTACACGCCTCCTTGCTCCGCCCTCCGCGCCAGGCTTGGGGGAGCGTCCGGGTAACCGCCATCTCGATTCCTACGAGCGGGTCGGGGATGGAAGAAACGGGATAGTCGCTTGCGGCGGCAACGCGTACGCCGGCTTCATACAAGGTCTTTGCAGGATACATATGCTTCGTTCGTTCTTGGCCGAGCTGCACCAATTCGACATTGCCGAATGAGTCTCCCTTGCAAAACCAATAGGGGTTGATCGTGGCAATCGTTTCAAGCCCCTTGAAGCGTGCGACGTCTTTGGGGTCGGCAAGCTCTATGTGGGTGATCGCATTCCTGTTCGGCGTGGCTGCCGCTTCAAGGGCATCCAGCCCAAAACGGACCGCGGCGTCTCCCAGGGCATGGATGTGGATGCGGAGGCCTTCTTTTCCACACTGCCTGAACGCATCCTGTATCGCATTCATGTCCGCAGGCCACATCGACTCGCCTCGGTATCCCGGCCTCGATGCGTAGTCTTCAAGCAGGTATGCGGTCTGTCCACTGACCACGCCGTCGATGAAGAACTTGGCCATCCTCAGTCCCAGGACCTCGTTCGGCTCGCTCGCCTCGAAAGACGCAATCTCTTTGCTGAGCCATTCAATCGTGTCTTTGTAGGAATCCGGCAGCATGTAGAAGGCAAGCTGCGAATACATCTTGAGCTTCTCTTCCGCGAGAAGCCCACGGTAGGCGGCATAGTGGGTGCTGTTCGGCACGACCGCCGCACACATGTGCCCGGTGACGCCCAGCCGGTGCTCCATTTCCTGGAATTTGAGGATCAGCTCCTTCTCCTCTTCGACGGTGACAGGCGGTAGGGCGGCTTCGATGAAGTTGGTGGCCATGTCAAGGACGGTGCCCGTCGGCTCCCCCGTTGCATCGCGTTCAATACGCCCGCCTACCGGGTCGGACGTGCCACGCGTGACGCCCGCACATGCGAGGGCCTTGCTGTTGACCCATGCCATATGCTGGCCGGCATCGCGGATGAAGATGGGGATATCGGTACTGGCCTGGTCAAGAAGCTCTTTTCGGGGATATCCGTCGGAAAACTCAGAGATATCCCAGCCCAAGCCGCGCAGTGCCTGGATACCCGGGTGGTCTTGCAGATACCGCCGGACATGGGCGACGTATGCTTCGGGCGTCCTTTTGCCGTCAGCGTAATCAAGCTCACGCAGGTCGAACAGGCTTCCCAGGTTCGGGTGCGCGTGCGCCTCGAAAAAAGACGGTATCATCATACGGCCTTCAAGGTCGACGCGCTTGCAGTTGGGGCCGGCTGCAGAGAGCGCTTTTTCTAGACTCCCCGCATAGATGAAGCTGCCGCCTCTCACGACTGCCGCCTCAGCATACGCCGCCCCGGATGCCGGATATATGGCACCGCCGGAATACACGGTCGCCCTATTATGCGAGCCTTCCTGGACGCCTTCGATGAAGACGTTCGAAACACAGCCTGTCGAGACTCCGAGCCCTACCGTCCCGGCGCAGACCGCCGAAGCCAAGAGGAATGTTCGCCGATCAATCATCGCACGCCTTCCCGAACGAAGCAGGCTGTCGAACACAAGCTTGCACTCGCTTGTTGCCATCATATCCCACCCTATATTTCACTGTAGCAAATACACGGTGGTGCCCCATCGTCCGAAAAGACAATATTTCGAGTATTGTTCGATGTTCACCGGGGATCTGGCGGTCAACGCCTTTATGGTCGTCTCGTTAAGGCCCTACATGCAAGGACCTGGTCTTGGCAAGGATGGCGCATCGCCTATGGTTCATCCTTATCGGGGCTGTCAAGAAACTCCTTCATCCTCTTATAGATGATGCGGATATCGAGAGGCTTGCACAAGTGCCCGTTCATGCCGCATTCCAGGGATCTTCGAGCGTCTTCATCAAAGGCGTTCGCCGACAAGGCCAGTATGGGTACGGTGGCTGCATCTGGCCTCTTCAGTGCCCTGATTGCCAAGGTTGCCTCGCACCCGTCCATTCGAGGCATCTGGATATCCATGAATACCATATCGAAAAAGCCTGGCTCGGATTCTGCGAACATGTCGAGTGCCTGCTTGCCGTCTTTCGCGACCTCGACGGTTGCGCCCGTCGAGCTGATAAGGTCAAGAACGATCTCCCTGTTCAACTCGTTATCTTCGGCTACCAGTATCCGCTTGCCGGTAAAATCATAATCCTGCGAGACCATCGCCAGACCCTCGGGCTCGAACCCTACCCGGATACCGCGGTCGACCGAAGGGGCACGGTCGGCCTCCTCGTTATAGGCGGCCTCATCGGTCAGCTTGAAGGGAAGCCTGACGGTGAAGAGGGATCCTATGTCGATCTCGCTTTCAACCTCGATAGACCCACCCATCATTTCCGCAAACTGCCTGCTGATGGCCAAGCCAAGCCCAGTACCTCCATGTTCGCGGGCAATCTCCGCGTTTCCTTGCTCAAAGGCACGGAATATCTTATCAAGGTCAGAGGCCCTTATCCCGCATCCGGTATCCTTGACCGCGAAGTCAATCCACACTTTGCCACCCCCGCCGTCTTCTTCGACATGAACGGGAGGCTCCCCTTTTGATATGGCCAAGGCGACCCGCCCGTTTTTCGGGGTGAACTTCAAGGCGTTGGAGATAAGGTTGTAGAGAACCTGGTTGATGTGCAGCTCGTCGCCGACAAGCCATGCGTCCAGACCGTCGTCTACCGAGGTCTCAAAAGTGATCCCGCACACCTTTGCCTGAAGGCTTCCGAACGCATCCAGTGACGCGGCAAGCTCGTAGATGTTGAACGGTTTCTCTACGATCTCGATCTTCCCGCTCTCGATCTTCGACATGTCAAGGATGTCGTTTATCAAAGACAGCAGGTGCTTGGAGGAAATCTGAACCTTCATCAGGCTGTCCATGACCTTTTTACTGTCATCGATATTCCTCAAGGCGATGTCCGACATGCCGATTATCCCGCTGAGGGGGGTCCTGATCTCGTGGGACATGCGAGACAGAAAATCGCTTTTCGCAACGTTGGCCTGCTGTGCCTGTAGCGAGGCCGACTCCGCCCGTGCTTTCTCCTCGGCAAGCAGCTTCCGACCCTTCCTTAAGGAACGGAAGTAGAAGAAGCTGAATACAAGGGCGAGCACGATAATGGAGAGCGCCAGCAGATAGGCAATGCTTAGAAGAACGTCGCTCATTTTCCCGATAGGGGCGTCAAGGGTTCGGTAAGGCTTCGCGATGCAGATGTACAGGTCGGTGTTCGACAAAGGCTGGAAGTAGAGAAACTGATGCGACCCCGCCGCGGTCATCGAGACAAGGCACGTCCGGTTTTCCTCAAGCGCCGCCTTGATAAATTCTATATTCTCCCCCTCGTGGAACGTGGCGTAGGTTTCCAACAAGGTGAAGAGCTTTTTATTGGCGACGGACTCGTATTGGTCCGGGTACACGATGAAGGTGCCGTCTTTTGCAATGATGCTCACTTCGCTGTCGCCGACGTTGTCCCCGATGGTCCGTTCCGCCGTCTCCGAGTTCGTCCCGCTCATAACCGCGACCAACTCAACGCCCTGAGCCATTGCAATAGGCTCGATCGGCCTGAAGAAATAGTTGAGGCTCAAGTCGAGTGCAAGCCCCTTTTCCAAGACATCCTTCCCCACGATCATCTGCCGCCCCTCGGCGACAAGCCTCTGTGCACCCTCTGGCGAGGTGATGTGTGGGAGGGATCCGTCCTGCATATGGTAGACCCCTTGGCTGTCGAGGAACCCGAGGACCTGCACGGCCGCCTCCGGATACTGGGCGGAAAGATATGTTTGGAGTTGTTGCTGGTTTATGACAGTCCCCCCACGCTGGGCAAGGATAAGAGGCTCGGCAATAAGCTGGATGTCGGAAAAACGCACATCGGCTTTCGAGGCAAGCCTCATATCGACGAAATCTGCAAGCTCCTGAAGGTAGGTCTCGCTGACTTCCTCGATGGTCTTTGCCGTGGTGGTCTGGTAAGAATAGAAGGCCGCAGCAAGGAGGACGATGAGGAAGACGGCGGCGATCGACATTGCCCAGACAAAGGATCTAATGCCGGTCTTTTTCCTTGCCTCTGCCATCCTGCCCTCTCCTCGTATTAAGAAAGCAAAACCTCGAAAATGTGCCTGGCGGTTACGCCGCAAAACTTTGGAAGCTAAAAGAAAATCCGCTAAATTGTAGCAGATTCCACGGATAGAAAAAACAACCGGGTTCCTCCCGCAGAACCGCCGGAGCGTGCCTCATGCGCCGTCCTGTAACATTCTGCACCAGAGTGAGCTGTCACCTCGCCTACGCTGCGCACGGCCCCCCTGTAGGGGCTCAAATTCGACAAGGACGGCTTTATCGCCTGGCGTCCGGCTATGCCCTGAACACGCCAATGGCGCTCCTATCGAAGACACCGGAGTTTCCTGAGGAGACCATCTTCATCTTTTCGACCACCCCTTTGTTGGTCACGCTGTAAGCGTAGTAGTAGGGGCGGTTTATATGCCCTACGACACCGCTGAATTTAAGGGGCTGGGTATAGCCCATGAAATCCAGCCTCGTGTTGCTGGGAGGTGCGATTCCCCCTTCGTCTTTGCTGAAGAGTATTTCGGTGAGCGTCTTTGCTCCCCCATAGCTCTTATGGATGGCTGCAAGCTGGCCTGCAGTCAGCACCTTATGCCCGGCAGCGTCGACGAAGCATTGCGTTTGCTGGTGGCCGGCCTTGCGGCTCGTCTTCACAACCGAAGCGCTCGCCGTGAGCAGGACCTCGCTTCCAGGAACCTGGAAGTAGCGGACGGAGGAGGGGCGCCTTCTCACCTGCTTTGCAACCGCCATCGACCGCACCGACCCCACAACGTTCTCGGTCGGGCTGAATTCGACCTCGACAGGATTATCGGCGGTCTTCGGCGGTAACCCGCCCTTACCGAACAGGCTCGACCATTGGACGCACCGAGTGATGTATTCCGAGCTCTTGCCCGGATCGTCCTTTATGGTGCCTATGCGGTAGTTGAGCGCGAATTCCGCATAGGCCGTCAAAGAAAGGAAATCCGAGAGCACCATCGCCTGCAATGCCTCCCTGAAGTCATACCCGAAATGCTCCCACTTGTACCTGCTTATCATCAGCTGGTCTGCCGCAGAGAACAGGTTCGCCCCGGTCCCCGCATAGACCTGTAGTATCTCGTTGCCCAACTGAAGTGCTGCTTTGGGTGCCGCCTCCCCCATAACCTTGAAGTCGTTGTTGTCGAGGATGTCGTTTGCGAACTGCTTTTGCAGTTGCCCGCGTTTGGTGGGGTCCGTAACCGCATCGATTTCTGCCCGCACGCCGTCTAGGTAGATCAATCCAGTCCTGAGCTTCACCGAATAGTCATGGAGGTATGCATCGATCTGCATTGAGCATTTAAGCGTGTTGAGCATCTGTATGACCTGCGAGACCATCCGATTTGTCTCGTCGAGTTTGCTCTTGATTTCATCAAGGGCCCTCTTTACCCCTTGGCTTGAATCTCCGAAGAAGATTCCGAGGATGCTGTCCATCCCATAGTTGACGGCCTTGCCCGCCGCCTTGTCGCCGACATAGAGGAGCCCCTTGAGCAGAAGGTCGAGGACAAGCTCGCTGAAACCGACCGTTATAAGCTGATTCTCGGTGTACGCGACAGGCACGGCAGTATCCGGAATCAACAGCGCGTTGATCTCTGCCTCTGAAACCTCCGGCACGATGGGGTCGCCCTCTTCATCCTGTTCGGGTTCTGGCATTTCTGGGTCAGGATCGGGGGCGGCCTCCTCATCCTCTGCTTCGACATCCTCCTCCGACCCGTCGACCGCAGCGTCCTCATACGCCTCTTCTGCATCATCTTGTGCCTCTGTCGGCTCTTGACCATCCGAAAGGATGTCGTCGTAGAGGTCGGGCCCGGCGTCAGGCTCCAATGTCTCGACCGCTGTTGTATCCTCCTTGGGCACGGTCAGCTGGTCGGTGTCAATGACGTTCATCTTGCCCACGTCGGCGTTCTCGGAAACGACGACGTCCGCCTCCGGGTGCGCGGCAGACACCTCCTTCACGGAAGAGCCCTCTTGCAAGGAGACGTCTGCGTCGCCAAGGACCACGAGATGGGTGACGGACCCAGATATCTGTATCTGGTCGGCAGTGCCGACGCCCAGCGCTTTGATGGTCGCGGCCTTGTCGACCAGCAGGCTGGACGCCACATAAGAGGAATCCATCGTCAGGGTGTCGCATTCCCCCTTGATCAGGATGGAGGATCCCAAGGGAGCAACCTCCTTCGTCACATTACTGCCACTTTGGTCGATATAGGCGAGGTCCACTGTGCCGTTTCGCACATTGGGCATCAGCGAGATCATGAGACCTGCATAGGCAACCCCGGTTATATCAGAGCCGATATAGAAATGTGAGTCCTTGAATGAGAGCATGCGGTCGACGGGCTTTTCCTCAGCTTTCGATTGCGGCTTGCTGGGCTCTTTCGAGCAGCCAAAAAGCGAGATACCCGAAAAGCCGAGCGCAGTCGATGCGAGCGCAACTGCACCGACGCCGACGAAAGTCCTTCTTGACATCTGGGCCCCGTTTACCATAGTCCCCCCCCGATCAAAATATCAAAAGACAATGATAATGATCCAGTATAAAGGCTCAAGGAGGGTTCTGGTAGCCGCGATCGAAGATTTGGGGTCGAAGCGTAAAAAGCCAGGCCGCGTATCCCCGCCATCAAATCAGATACGGATATTGAACAGGCTGTACCTGCCCTTGATTGAATTATTCTCCTCGGCCGTGACTCAGGGGGTTGCTGAGCATAACTTTTTCTAAGAGGGATGCCCTTGGCAAGGTAGACTAATTGAGACGTGCTGGGTTATAGTTTAGGGAGCTACTCTATCGGTATAAATGGGAAGAGCGGGGTTGGTCGGATGGCTTCGAATGGGTATTGTCCAGGCATTGACATGGACAAGGGAATAGCGCAGTTTGGCGGCAACGAGGAATTGTACCTGAGCATCCTCGGATACTATCTTGAGGACCTGCGCCCCCTCCTCGAATCGGCGGAAGCCATGAGCCCGGATACGCTCGAAGGCTATGCGCAGACCGCGCACGCAATAAAGGGCGCAAGCCGCAACGTCTTCGTAACCGATTTGGGCGATGAGGCCGAGCGGCTGGAACAAGCCGCAAAGAACGGCGATTCCGAATATGTGTCCAGCCATAATGCCGAGTTTGTCGGCAAGGCCTGGAAGCTCGTCCAAGACATTGAGGGCATGCTGTCAGCAAAAGGCCTGATGTAGCAAACCGATTCCGGGTCAAGCCAGACCCGGAATGTGCAAGGGGGACGGCCGCCCAGCGGCCGTCCCCCTATTTCGCCGCCGTCCTGCTAGCGCCTTCGTAGGTATTTACGCAGGCGCTGCAAGACCTCGTCTATATTGATCGGCTTGCCGATATGGTCGTTCATGCCGGCCTCGATGCATTGCTCGACATCCTCCCGGAACACATTCGCCGACATAGCGATAATGGGAACCTTCTTCGCCGCCGCGTTGTCGAGGGCGCGGATCCGGCGGGTGGCCTCAAGGCCGTCCAGGTGGGGCATTTGGATGTCCATAAAGATGAGGTCGATGCCCTCGGGGTCTGCCGCGAACATCTCAAGGACTTCAAGGCCGTCTTCTGCCGTGACGAGCTCGGCCTCGGTCGGTTTGAGCAGCGTCATGATAACTTCGCGGTTCACCTTCATGTCTTCGGCTATCAGGATACGGAAGCCCGCAAAGGATGTATTGCCGTCCTCCCCAGGATTCGATGAGGAGGCACTCTCCGTCGCGTTTTCCGCACCTATGCAATCGTTGATGCTGTCGACGATCGTCGAGGCGAACAACGGCTTGGCAAGATAGAGGTCGACGCCCGCCTTCCGCGCCTCAGGCTCTATAGCGGTCCAATCGGTAGCCGATATCATGATGATGACCGACTTGCTGGAGGTGCTTTCCTGGATGGAGCGCGAAAGCTCGATGCCGTCCATATCAGGCATCCTCCAGTCTACGAAGTAGATGTCGTAGTTGTCATGCTCCTTTGCCAGGGCAAGGGCATCCTCGCCGTTGGAGGCGACATCGCAGGTGACTCCCATGCGCTCCATCAAGGCGTTGAAGAACTCGAGGATTGCAGGATCGTCGTCGACGACCATGATACGCACCGTCTTCCAATCGACGTCCGGCAAAAGGGCCACCCCACCCTCTTTCACGCCCTTGCGGGCCTCGATGCAAAATGCGAAGGTCGAGCCTTTCCCGGCCTCTGATTCCACCCAGATGCGCCCGCCCATGAGTTCGACGATACGCTTGGAGATGGAAAGGCCGAGGCCCGTGCCTCCATAGCGGCGGGAGGTGTAGTTCTCCGCCTGCTCGAATTCTTCGAAGATGCGCTCCCTTTGCTCCTCACCGATGCCGATACCGGTGTCGACGACCGAGATCTGGATGGTGACCATATCTCCCTCACCTGCGACGAGCTTCGTCTCAAGCCGGATCGTGCCCCCCTCAGGCGTGAACTTGTTCGCATTGCCAAGAAGGTTCGTGACAACCTGGGAAAGACGCTGGTCATCAGCAATGATGGTCGACGGAATGGCGGGGTCGAGGATAACGACGAACTCCTGGTCCTTCTCCTCGATCCGGTACGAGTTCACCGCGATGACGCCCTGCAGCATTTTCTCGAACTCGAATTCGACGGGCGAAAGCTCGAACTTGCTTGCCTCGATCTTCGAGATGTCAAGCACGTCGTTTATAACACCGAGCAGGTGTTGCGATGCGCCGGCGATCTTGTCGAAGCAGTAGTCCTTCTTTTCGCTGTCTGACGCCTCGAGGCCGATGGTGGTCATGCCCACAATAGCGTTCATGGGCGTGCGCATCTCATGGCTCATGTTGGAGAGGAACGAGGTCTTCGCAATATTTGCCTGCTCGGCCCTTTTGCGGGCAAGCTGCATCTCGGTCACGTCCTGCGTGATGACGTAATAGCCGACCTGCTTGCCGTCTTCGTCAAAGAAGCGGGTCGCCGACCCCCGGTAATAGCGCTCGCCTTCCTCCTGGTAATACACTTCCGCCTCGCCACCCTGCTCAAGGGCGAAGATGGGGTCATAGACCGTATTGGGAGGATAGAGGCTGTATGTTCCGTAAGGTTTGCCGACGACCTGGTCAAGCGTTGACTTCGAGAATTTCAAGGCGGCATCGTTCATATAGATGATACGGATGTCGTTGTCGGTGATGGCCATAGGTGAAGGCACCGAGGCATCGATGCTGTCGGCCATATCGTCGAAGCTGTCCGCCAGCTCGCCGAACTCGTCGTTCCTCTTGGACTTGAAGCGGAATTGCCGCCGCCCCGAGCGGAACTCCGTGATGCCGTCAACAAGCACGCGGATGCTCCTGGTGAGGCTGTTGGCAAGGAGGATCGCCACGATGATGACGAGCGCTATGAGTATCGCGGTCGAAATCGTGAGGCTCAGTATCGTCGCATTCAGGTTCGTAGCGGTGATCGACTCGAGCTTTTCGCTTGTCACCACGACCGGCTCCTGGAAGCTTTCAAGCCCGGCACCGATGGTGAGCATGGCGAAGCCGCGCTTCGAATAGCCGTTGTCCTCAGTCGGCGCATATTGGCCGGTGTAGTAAGGGATGGCGGCGGCGGTCGTGAGCTTGTACAGCCCGCTCCATTGGATGTAGAAGGAACCCGAACCCCCGTCGGCGGTCAGATCCATCCAGCCGGTGCATTGGGGCGCGTTGTTGAGGTAGCGCCCGTCAAGCCCTACCAGGCCTGCGGATGTCAGGGCCGCCGCCGGCTTCTTCGTCCGCGACTGGTTGTCGAAGACCTCCACGTCTTTAAGAAGGTCGTCGACGCCTTTGTGGCTGGGGTCGGGGGTCTGCGGGTCGTTGACGACCGACGCCCAGTTCTGCTGCAAGTCGTTCAGGCTGCTTCCGCCGACCCGCCCTAAGAGTTCTTGGTAGATGGATGTCTCCAGCCACGGGATCTGCTCGAGGCCCGTCTCGGGGTCGTACCCGACGATGGAATGGTTGCGCGGGTGGGCGATGGAACGGCACTGGTAGTCCCAGATGAACGCATAGTTTCCCTCGAAAGCGTTGGGAAGTGTCGTGGAGCGGCTGGCAAGCGGGTCGATATTGTCCACGAAGGCGTCAATGTGGTCGGCATTGAGCGCAAAGCTGACATATCCGATGACGGCCCCGCTTGTGGTGCCGTCATCGGTGACGGGCGTAACCCAGCGGACGATGCCCTCGTAGTGCTTGCCCTTCGGGTTCTCCATGCCGGCGTACGCCTCGTTTTCCGGGTTGAATTGCAGTCCTTCGACCTTCTTCTTGAGCGTTGTTACGCGCTCTCTCAGATCGGTTGCCGTGATGTTCTTCGTCGCCTCGTCGATCAGGGAACCGACTGCATCGGCCGTCGAGGCCATGACCGCCTGGTTGTCGCCTTTGGTCAGGGTGTCGAGCCCGGCGACCTTGTCTTTGACAGACGTCAGGGCGCTTGCGAGCGTCGCAGTCTCATTGGTTTGGTTCGGAAGCGCCTTGATGGCGGTGATCTCGGCGGTTATGGCAGTGATGCACATCTGCTTGGGAGTGTACATGCCGACGTAGTGCGAGGGAACGTAGGCGCCGATGGTATCGGAGACGAATATCTCACCAGGTTTGAGGCTGGTGATCCGGGAACCGTAGGTCTCCGCCTTGACATAGGTGTTCTCACGTTGGGAGATGTTTTTCAATTCGGGCGACATAGGGTAGTTCGTCTTCGGGCTGTTCGGTGAGACGATCTTGATCTGCTCTACGAGGTTCGCGTCGATGAAGGTGACTTCGTCATACAACGGGATATCGCTGTATGTGATCTGGTCGGGTGCCCGGTGGTTGAAGGTGGCCCCGTTGACCACGTCGTTGTTCTGGCTGTTCGTCGAGACGTCGCTGTTCTCGGCGGGAGCCGGCTTGTCAACCTGCACCCAGGTCATGCCATTGGGGGCAAGCTCCCAAACGCCGGGGTTGCTGACCCTGCCGGTGCTTTTCTCTATGAAGGTGCGGTAGGCCTCGTTGCTGGGAGCGAGCGAGGCGAGATAGCTGATGTCGCTGTCACGGTCGTAGAGGAAGGCCGCGATGTCGCCGGCCGTATCGGTGGTGATGCGCTCGATGCCCTCTATGGCACTTTGGTTAAGCGCCTCAGAAGAGTCGTTGATGGCCTCGGTGCTGAGCACCTCCCCAAAATGGACAATCTGGAACCATGCCAGCACCGCCAAGATGATAAGCGGGATGACCTTCACAACCGTGAAGATGCCGATGAGCTTTTCCCGAATGCCGAGGCCCCTGCGCTTCCCGCCTGGTTTTGGCATATTGATCTCAGGACTGCTTGCGCCGTCTTCTCCGTTATCGCCAGGGTTGTCTTTACCGTCCATGGCTGCCCTTTCACCCAACAACAAGCCTGATAGACAGCTAAAAGGCGTGCTGCAATTCTCCAATTATAAGGTGACCCACCCATCTAGGAACGACGCCTAGATCGTTAGCTCTGCATTATACGGTATTTAGCGGGCAACATTCCAAAAATGAGAAAAAGGGACGGTCACCTTTTCTCATTCTTGGATCGCGTAATAGCGCGTTGCGGCATACTTCCATGCCCGTGCATGCGCTTTAAGTCTGACGGGCCCTTCTGCACTGTGCGGCAACGGCAAGGAGCGCACAAATCGTCACAACACCAGCTATGGGAATTACCGGCAACGCATCCCCGGTTGGAGCCAAGGTGTTGATATCACCTCCGCCTGGCAGGCTCACAGGAACCTGGCCGGCGACAACATTGTAGACGCCCCTCCCTGAAGTGCCGTCGGAAAAGAACAGCTCGATGGTGTGGGTGCCTACAGAAAGCGTCTCGAGATACGCGGGGCTTAGGGCGGCCTTCGTCGATCCGGATGAGATGGTGACATCAGGCGCAGAGGCAGTCACGCCATCCATCTCTGCATTGGTGAAGAGCGTACAGTCCTTGTCAGCCACAAAGACAAGCGCTACATTGCTGCCTTTCGTATACACGTTCGATCCCTCGAACCAGCATTCGAAAAACGGCGGCACTGCCGTGACGAACGAATGCGAGGCATCCGGAACCATCACGTTGCCCGCTGTATCTGCAAACCCCTCGATGGAGATGCCGTACGTAGTGTTCGGAGCCAGGCTGTCATACGGGGCTGTATAGGTGTCGAACCCGGCACCAGGAGCGGACTCGCTCCAGGTGCCCGCTTCGAGGGCAGAGCCGTTGAGGGAGACTGTGCCGGGTACGCCCTCTTCCATAGAGTCATCAAAGGTTATGGTGACGTCGCCCGCTGTGGACACGTCGGTGCCTGAGGGAGATACGGAAACGACGGTCGGTTGGATGGTGCTGTCGATGGTAAGGGGGATGTCGATTGGCTCGCTTGTATAATCAGTCAGGTAGTCGGCGTTCGCCTCTTCATTGAACAGGCGAAGCGTATAGCCACCGTCTGCAAGGCCGGCAGGAAGGTCGAGCGGGACGTCGGTGCCGCTCGATGCATCGGATAGCTTCGCATAATGCCTTATGTTATTCGAGCCGTCGATCAAAACACAGGACACATATCGGTTTGTACCTGTTGCCGCGCCATCAAAGCTCACCTTGATCGTCTTGCCCGGCTTGACTGTGCTTTTGTCGATAGAGGCATCCGCCAGAACAAGGTCGGCGCTTTTCACCGTAAGCTTTACCGGGTCAGCCGGGTCGGGAGTAGCCACCTGGGCGAACCCTTCCCCGACGACAGCTTGGGCTTTGGTATACGCACCGCTTGCAGCCGAGGTGAAGGCAACCGAATCCAGGTTCAGTTTTAAGGCAGGATGCACCTCCATCTTCCCCTTGACATCCAAGCCATAACCATATACCGAGCCGCCTGAATTGACGTTCGCCGCTATCCCGCTGTTCATGCCAGGAGTACGCAGCCACCAGGCAGCCCCCACCGAACGTGCCAGCCTGTCTATCTTCCAGGCACCGTTGTTGTCTTCATTTGTCCCCATTTCACCGGTCGACGGCAGGACTATTTTCTGATTGGGAGTGAAAGATGGGCCGAGACCCCCGCTTTCAGCTACCGTGCTGTACTCATCAACGATGGCATCCTGTTCTCCCAAGCTGAAGGAGTTTGCCAGAAAGCCGTCCGACGAGTAGCTTCCCGTTGCATTCAGCCAAGCGCATATGTCCGACCCGACCCAAGAATTGTGATAGCCGGTAGGGTCGTAGGCCCTCGGGGGAGCAACGCTTGTCGTGGTCCAAAGCGTGGCCTTTCCCGTCTCGCCGGTATCGACGATATGCCATGCAAGGGGGGTGCCGTCAACGCTGCCGAAATATACCAGGGTACCGCCTATGCTCCCCGTGTCTCCGGAATCTTTATGGGAGATAAAGCCCGCTGGTGTGTCGATCGAAACCGTTTCAACAGCCTGTGCCGTTTTCGGAGGCACCAAAATAAGGGAAAGGGCAAGGCAAAACGCCAATACTCCAGCCATCTTCGAATTGTTTTTCCACGCTGCTCTCACATTTGACATATGCTCTCACCAATACCGCTCTCCGACCCTCAAGGGCCTACCCTCTCAAACGACCATGCCAGGCACCCACCAAATGGACGATTCGAGATTATATGCACTTTAGTATTGCCCACACCCGTCCGCAGCTACAAGACACCCACCGTCTCGCGCACGTCTGTATGCCTCGCCGCTGCCACATCAGATCAGAAGTCAGGCACCGGCGGCAAGCCATCCTTTGATTCTATCCCTGCCGCCTTCAATCAAATCTCATAGTAACAAAGATGAAACATAAGCTTTCCCCGTATTTTATTATCCCAGTTCAACGCCTTTGCCAATAATCACATCAGGCAGTGTTTCCCTAATATTCAATTGCTTTCAATTAAATTGCGTTTGATATTTCTCTTTTTCCGTGCTAGGATTCGGTTGATTTCGAAATATATTGCCGGCCGGAATAAGGAGCGAAGAATGGCATCTGTATATGATTTCCAAGTAAAAGACAATCGAGGAGAGATGGTTTCGCTATCCGAATACAAAGGAAAGACACTCCTCATTGTCAACACCGCTACCAAATGCGGCTTGACGCCGCAATACGATGCGCTTGAGGCCCTGTACGAGAAATACTCGGACAAAGGTTTTGTGATACTCGACTTCCCCTGCAACCAATTTATGACGCAGGCGCCCGGAACCGACGAGGATATCACCGAATTCTGCACCTTGAACTATGGGACCACGTTCCCCCGCTTCGCAAAGGTCGACGTGAATGGCAAGGACGCCGATCCCCTTTTCGTCTGGCTGAAAGAGCAGGCGCCCGAAGACCTTGAAGACGATAAAAGCAGGTCCTTTGCAAAGAAGGTCAAAGCACTCAAGCCTTTTGCAAAACCAGGGGACATCAAATGGAATTTCGGGAAGTTCCTCATCGATAAAGACGGCCAGGTCGATGCACGGTACTCCCCCGCCTATGAGCCGGAACAGCTTGAGGCAGATATTGAAAGGCTTCTTGAGGCTTAAGAGGATGCGGCCGGCGCCGTTGGCCAAAGATACCCAGGGAAATGCCCGTGGACATACTCAAGCTTGAAAACCAACTTTGCTTCCCCCTGTATGCCGCCTCGCGTGAGCTTGTGAAGCAATACACCCCTCATCTCGACAAGATCGGCCTTACCTATACGCAATACATAGTGATGCTCGTTTTGTGGGAGCAGGACCAGATAGGTGCAAAGCAGCTGGGCGAGCTCTTGCATCTGGATTCCGGAACCATCACCCCTGTGGTGAAGAAGCTCGAGCAGAAGGGGTTTGTAGTGCGCCATCGTGGTGTCGAGGATGAACGGACCATGACGGTCATGCTGACCGAAAGCGGAGAGGCACTGAAAAAGCAGGCGGCGGATATTCCCGTGCATATGGCAACCTGCTTGAACCTCAATGTAAAAGAAGCGTCGACGCTTTACCGGCTGCTGTACAAGATCCTCCAAGGCCCAGACGATGACCGGAAGAGCGGCCGGAGGCGCTCGGCTACGCCCTAGTCATCTTCCTCAACATACTCGAACCCTGCACTGGTGCTGGCCATATCGAATACCAGCCTCCTGTTTTCCAAGAAGCGATACCGTACCGTGCAGGCAGGGCTTTCATGTATGAAGCGGGACATGGCACCCTGCTTTGGCGCATGCAAGGCCTTCCGGGTCCTCTGCTCGACCGTCGTATCGGGAAATACCTCCAACCTATAAGGCCCCTGCGAGATGACGAGGGCATCGCGGCCGTAGTGGAGGACCTTCGCCCCGTGATACGTTGCAAGCCGGTACTGGGTGCCTTCATGCAGGATCGAGCAGATGATGCCCTGGAAGGAGAAGAGCCCGAAGGGTATGTGCGCCACCGATACCATGACGCATGAGCGCTGCCGTTTTCCCTCTGTCACAAAATCGTTCGCCTGCGTCCAAACATACGACTTCGGAAACGAAGACCCCCAATCCTTTTCACAGTATCCCTGCCCATGATCGAAGCTTATGCGCTTCCCATCGCAGACGACTTCGCCGGCAAGGTCGTGATAGAGGCTTTCGATCCCATGGTTGCATTGCATGAAGGGGACGAACCTGAAAGGCCCCATGATATCGCTTTCAAGAAGTTCGAACTGCGTGTATGCGATCGACCCGGAAAGCCTGAGGCCTTCGTTATCAATGTCGAGGTCCATTCCCTCTGAGGAGAAGTAGTTCTTTCCGACGACCACCTCCAGCTTTTCCTTTGAAGCATGGAACTCCTCGTAGGGATAGGATATATGGTAAACGCGGTCCCCTACAAGAATCTGAAGGAACGCCTGGCGGCATCCTTGCGCATCAACATTCATGCCGGGGATGCATGCAAGCGTACCCCCGTCGCCGTGGTGCTTGAAGTACCATCCCTCAAAGTAGGCATGTCGTTTGTTCGTGCCATGGAAGTACGAGATTGGAGCCACCCCTTAAGTTCGTGATATGCGCCTCAAGCCTCGGCGCCTTTACCGGGTTTACGTTTGCGCAGGACTGTTATTCAGCCCTGCCAAGCATTCTAGCGTCAACCCGGCAAGCTTCAAATACCCGAACAGCGCTTGGAGCCTGGCTGTTTCCAGAACGATCCCGCGCTGTCAACTGCGACTAATACATAATCCGACAAACATGCAGCAGCGCGCAACGTTGACTGGGAGACCCACACGCGAACAGTGAATACGAACAGAGCACCTATCTTGTTGACATTGGTGCGGGCAATGTCAACTGTTTCCATGATTTAGTTTACATTGGCCTTACCAATGTAAACTGTTTGTACAATTTAGTTTACATTCACACAACCAATGTTAACTGTTTTTATATCTTGCGCTACGGCGACCATGAACCGGCCTCTTCAAGCCTCATACCATCGAAGAACAAGAAGAGGCGATGGGAGAGCAGACTTAGAAGGCGTCCACCCCTCGAGCTGCCACGTACTGCTTCGCCTGCGACGGCGGCCTTAAGCTTGAGGGGGGGGGTGGATTCGGTTGCGCTGCTGAACGTGCTTTTTGAGACAGAATAGCCGGGTCCCAGCTCCAATCCGTAATCAGTTGGCCATCAAATTGTAAAGCATCGCTGCTCTAAACAGGAAAGACTCATACTATACTGAACCAATGGATACGAATCTTTCTAAAGATATTCAGAAGGTCAAAGAAAGCAAGCTCTTCCGGTGGGATTGGCGCGCATTTGTTTTGGTGGCGATATCAGCCGTCCCGATCCCGTTCGTGGCGTTCTATGAACTGCATCTGGCCTTCTCCATGGTTATCGGTTTGATCCCTGCGGCCTTTGCG
Source organism: Raoultibacter sp. (assembly GCA_031549175.1). Taxonomy (GTDB): domain Bacteria; phylum Actinomycetota; class Coriobacteriia; order Coriobacteriales; family Eggerthellaceae; genus WRIS01. The sequence goes on along the minus strand of JAVBQH010000051.1, from coordinate 11,232 downwards.
GGAGTCGGGCCGACGCGCAAGTCAAGGTCTTCCATCCTCGTCCTCGGGGTGCTCATCCCTGCGTCCCTTATCATCGGTTCGATACTGAGCAGCTACACCAATATGTGGATCGCAGCAAGCGTACTCGCATTGCTTGGCATATCGTCCGCTTTGATGATGGTGCGGGGCAAATACATATGGCTCAATATGATAGCGCCCGTCATAGCTGTCGGGCTCAGTTTCACCGACGTCCAGACGACGCTGGGCTTCGCGGCTATCATGATCGTCCAATCGATCCTTGCGTTTGTGGTTTCGTTGGTCTTCCCTAAAAGAACCCCGCCGCAGGCACGTGAAACCCCCAAGGTACCGAGGCCTGAGGCCTGGACATTTGGCGTGCTGTTCGGCCTTGCCCTTTTCACAGCGACTGCGATCAGTTGGGGCTGGGACCACATGGGTTGGGTTGTCGGATCAACCGGCTTGGTCATGCGGCCTTCAGAGAATATGCAGAAATTCCGCAGTGTATGGCGTGCAGCAAGCATCCTTGTAGGCCTGATCATTGTCTCGGCATTCTTGCTGGTGCAGCCATCGCCCACCTTCGCAATCCTTTTCACCATGGCGGTCATGGCGGTTTGTGCAGGGCTGAACAAGAGCCGGGCCTATATCATGCCGCTTTTTATGACGATATGCGTATTTATGCTGATAGAATATCCAATCACCGGCATCAACGAGGTCTTTGATCGCTTTGTGCAACGCCTATCCGAAGTAGGCCTCGGCATAATCGTGGCCCTGATTTTCGGCCTTGCTATACCCGTCATCGTGTCGCTCGTTCAAAAAATGAGGTCTGGGCGATAGCCGGAACCTGTCGTCGTCACCACGACGCCCCTCTTCACAAAAGGCCCTGGCTCACAAATAGGTAGACTATGGCGCCAACCCAGGCGACCGCCACGATAACGCGCACCACATTGCTGACGCGGAGGTTCTTGCTGGGGATCATGAACATGGCAATGAGGCCTCCGACCGCGCCACCCAGATGGCCGCTGATGGAGATGCTCGGCACAAGCAAGGTATAAAAGACGTTGACCGCGATGATGCCGATCATACTCTTGCTGACCTGGGCAAAGTAATTGCGGTTGTGCTTATGCAGCAGCCCGAGCAGGGCAACGGCCACGAAAAGCCCGAATATGCTTGTCGAGGCCCCGGCAGACACCGTCAAACCCGTCGAGAAGAACACGTCGAACACATACGAGACGACATTGCCCGTAATCCCCGCGATGAAATACAGGAGAAGGAAATTCCCCTTCCCCAACACCCGCTCAAGCATGCTGCCCACGCTAAAGAGCGCCACCATGTTGAACAAAAGGTGCATCAGGTCGACATGCAAAAACATCGGGGTGACAAAACGGTAAAGGTCGCCAACGCCTTGTATGGCGGGAGCGAACATCGCGCCCATGTTTATCAACACCCTTGATGAGATGTTGATGGAATACCCCGAGCTTACAAACTCGATTCCGAAGACGATAACATTGATCGCGATCAGGGCCAGCGTGACGATACGGTACTTGTTGCTTTCAAGGAACCCCGGCTTGCTGTCGGACATCATCTGCTTCAACTGGGCATCGTCGATGACTTTACGGTCCTTGCCCGCTGTGTTCTCTTCTTCAGTTTGCACCGCTTCGCCCTTCAGGTCCAGATCGATTCAACGTGTGAACAGCATTCTACCATGCGCAGAAGGGCATTGGGCTTTTCGGCCTCTAAACCAAGATCGCCAGTATGGACAATGTGCTCGGATTCCCGGGTGCCCAGGTAACCGAGAGCGAAACGCCTTGCCCGTTGGTCGCAACATAGGTGAAGCCCTCATAATACTGTGAAGGCTCGGTCTTGCTTGTCACGTTCGTGAATCCGGCCTGTTGAGCTTGGTTCCAATAGGCAAGCGCATCGTCTTTGCTCGCCCCTGAGATCATGATGAAATCGCTGCTGGCGTTCTCGGTGACGTTGGCGATGGTTCCTCCCCCCGCGTATTTGGGTATCTTCTGCGCGACCGTGCCGGTCGGCCATTGCGCACTGATTGGCTGGTTCGTTCCTTGTGAGCCTGAGTTGTTCGATTGCGAGCCGCTCGAGCCCTTGTCTGATGCGGAGCTTGAACAAGCCCCCAGGGTCATCATTAAAACGCATGCAAGAGCAGCCATGATGAGTCCCTTCTTCATATTCGCCTTCATGTTCTTCTTCCTTTCCGTAGATAGTCTTCCTTGATTTCCGTCTTCATATCAGTATGCCGTCATATCGCCCCTCGGCACGCTTGCGCGCCGCGTTGAGGTAATAGCCCTCTATAGCCTTCTCGCGCCTATTGTCGCCAGTGTGATGACCGCCGCCTTGGCGTTGACGGAAGGCTTGTTCTTCGCTGGGTCATGGGGTCTGACTGCCTTTCTTCAAACGTTGTCGGCCGGCCTGCAAAGGACGGCTCAGGGGATCGCATCTCCGTAGAGGGCGATATCGATCAGCTCCTGCGCGGTGATCCGAATCCTGCCGCCTCCCCATACGACCATGTTGCCATCCGTGTCCGCGGTCTTAAAAAGCGCCTCGTCGGCCAGGTCCCCGTATTTCATCGTGTGCAGCTTGACCGACAGGTCCACAATCACATTGCTGCCGCCCTCCATATCCAAAAAGAGCCTGTGCCCTTCCAAGGGGACGACTGATTTGATGTATCCCACAAGGCATCACGTCCTTCACATCGGAGACCCTGTTTTCTTTGATTGTAGGAAGGCGCGTTCGATCGTGCATCGTCCGAATGGACTAGCAGGGTTTTCCTGCCATGTGCCTCGTGCAACCCTTATTTCAGTTTTTCTGCAAGTTTTCCTCGTCGGTCTATGCCGAGTTTTTGGAAGATGGTGCGCAGATGCGCCCGAACAGTGCTTTCCGAAACCCCGACCCGCGATGCGATCTCGGAGTTCCTCAAGCCCTCGGCGGCGTATAGTGCGATCTCACGTTCCCGTGCCGTCAGGGAGTCCGCGTGTTCCTCGGATGAGAGGGCGTCGCGCACCGTGACCCAGCCCACCCCGTACTGCTCCTTGGCTTCTGCAAAGGCGTCGAGCAGAGAGGGATACTTGGCCTCAATCAGCTCTTCAACCAGGCCATCAAGACGCCACGCCGCGGGGGCGACCGAAAGGAGCAGCTTGTCCGGAAAGACGATATCAACAGAACGCTCAAGGTAGTCGCGGGCAAGGTCGGTGCTTCCCAAGAAATAATGCCCGATGGCCATGAGCAGCAGGAAGAGATGGGCGGAAAAGGCCGTCTTCTCCACGACCTTGGACGGGATCGCCTCCTGCGTCCCGACGAAACGAAGAAGCTCTCCTTTTTGCAGCAAGTACATGACGTGGGTGAAAAGGGCGTTGTCTGCCATAGGGGGCATAAGGGTGCGCGACGAGAAGTCGTGGCTTTTGAGCCAGGCTGCAATCCGGTCCTGCTCTTGCAGGTCGTTTAGGATCGAGGCCTTCACGATATCGAGCACCGACCGTATCAGCAAGGTATTGTGGGCGACGGGAGAGGCTGCCCGCTCCATTGCCTTCATCGCCTGCTGCCATCCCCCAATGTCGGCATGGACCAAGGCAATGTCGGCAAGGACCTTGGCGGCGCCAAGCTGGATGATGGTCTGCCTCTTTCCCTCGGCGAGGAAGGCTGCTTTGTAGGCATGTATCTCCGCCTTTGCCATATCGCCTTGGTAATAGGCGGCTTCTGCGCGAAACAGCGAACCCGCTCCGCTGCCATGGCCGCCAGTCAACGGGGAATAGACTGCAAGGAACTCTTCGAGGCCCTCCGCCTCCGCCTCGATATCGCCCACCTGGACATGGAACTCGGACATTTGGGAATAATTGCCGAAACACCACGGGGCATCCGGTTTGATGACCCGGGAGCAGCCTCCGTCGAACAGGGCTGCAGCCTGCCTTACCTTAGAGAGCCCGTTGCAAAGGCTTGGATATGACTGATAGGCAGACAGCAAGAGCCATTCGGCACGCAGCGCCCCATCCTGCCCAAGAAGCCCGTCGAGCTCCGCCATAGTCTCTCCAAACGCCCCCTCTTCACCCGAAGCCTTTAAAGCCCAAGCGAGACGCAGCATCGAAAGAGGGTGGCTACGCCTTGTCTCGGCAGGGCAACTGCGTACAAGCTCAAGGGCAACACTGAAGAATGAACGGCCTCCGACCTCCCTAAAAGACACGCGTGACAGATCGAGGGAAAGTACCTTGTCATAATCCTTGGCTTGCAGGTAGAACGCGAGTGCCTCTGCGGTTCTTCCCTCGTCGTTGCAGAGGTCTCCTGCCGCAAGCAAGCATTCGAAATCGAAAGCCCCCCCACGCTCAAGACGCTTTTGCATTATCAGCCCGGCAAGGATGCTGTGAAGCTCATATCGCCTCCCCGCTTGATCGTAGTAAACGAATGGGTTGGCAAGGGCCGTGGAGGCATAATCGGGCAAGGACGTTTCCCCGAGCAAGGCGCAGATCTGCCTCACCGTGATCGCCTCGAAGGGAGATATGCGAAGATACAGGTCTTGCTGCTGCGGTGTCAGCCTATCCCAGATAAGCCGCTCCATCAAAGGGAGGATTGCCGCCTCGGAAAGTCCGCCCGTTTCCCTATAAGCGCAATATTGCAGATAGACGGCGATTGCCCAGCCGTCAGTATAGCGAAAGGCCCTCTGGGCCTCATGCTTGGTCATACCTATGCCGGCAAGGGTGAAGTAATTTTGGATATCCTCGGGCTGGAAGCGCAAGTCAGATGCCCCGATAGACAAAAACCCCGTGCCCTCAATTACAGCGCGAAGCTCCCGGCCAAGCATCTGGGTCACGATGATAACGTGCAGGCCCTTGCCCCCGTGTTCAAGCAAGGCGCATATGAAGTCGGGCGGCAGGTAACCGCAAAGGAATTGGAAATTGTCGATGACCAACCAGACATCATGGTTGCATTCCATGGAGCGCAGTATCTCGCAAGCCACACCCAAGGTAAAGGCATTCGGAATGCCGACATCGAACAAAAGCTTCCCGACATCCGCATCAACTTTGCCGATAGCCAGGCACAGCCTGCGATAAGCCATGTCTGGCTCTTCGTCGACCGCGGTAAACCAGAACACATCGGAGCTTCGGGACACGTTCGATTCCAAATAGTCCCGCACTGCGGTAGTCTTGCCGTATCCTGAGGGTGCCTCGATAATTGAGGCAGATGAAGAACGCGTTCTATCAAGCTTGCGTCTCAACCGCTCCGAAAAATAATGCAGTTCTATAGCAGTTTCCGCCTTTTGCATGACGACACCCGCCTCCTGCCATACCTACCGGTTGCATGTTGCCGGGATTCCGGTTGACGCCGGATATCCCTCAGGCAGCCATGCGCTCCCTTTCATTATAGGGGAATCTAAGCCGAAGACCGGGGTATTCCAAGGTAAATGAAAAGAAATCCGGCGGCCTGCGGGGGGCAGGTGCTGCCTCGACGGGATTTCCATCGTCTGTAGAACCCGCTGCATCCTACAGCCTTGTCTCAGGTGGAAACCCCGCCCCCCCCACTACGCGCCGGCTTGTTGTGGTCCTTGCATCCGGGGGGCAACAGGAGCGTAACCTTCTTGGAACGGTAGAGGGGGATTCCTGCCAAGCTGGGGTATAAAGAAGACGCTTGATTAACCCCGTCAGACAAGGGGGCAGACATGCCATTATTTGGACCATTGAGCCCAAGAGGGTTCAGAAGAAGAGGGCGTCGGCGCGGACTTCTTGCTGGAGCCGCGATCGGGGCTGCAGCAACCCATGCGTACGATAAAAGCCATGAGGGAGATCAGTACGCATCTGCTCCCCCAGAAGGCGGGCAGGAACCCTATCCCCCCTCAGGGCAGGAACCGGAATCCACCGAGCTCGAAGAACTCGCCCGGCTGCATGAGGCCGGCATCCTGACCGACGAGGAGTTTGCCGCAAAGAAGAGGCAGATTCTCGGGATCTAGACAAGGCCAGCAAAAGCTCATCCTGGCCTCAAGGTCCCCTGGGTGCCCGGCGGTGCCTGAAGGCGCTTAGCAGCCGGAGCTGACTTTTCCGTTTCCGTAGAAACGCCTGACCAACTTCGTATCGTTCTCTTTCTTGGCAAGCAGGGGCTCGGATTTCCTGGTGAGGAAATATATGATCGGCCGGGAGAACAGCCTTGTGAAGAACCTGACGATCCAAGGGATCTCCTTTTGCACGGAGGCAAAGTAACTTTCAAGGTCGTCGTGTTGGAAATGCAGGATTTCTTCGAGCTCATCTGAATCCTGGTACCAGCCGCAGTGGAAATTCCTCTTCGCAAAAGCACGCTCATGCAAGAAATCGGCCTTCAATCCATATATGTGGAACATCCGCTTCAGGAATTCCCGGTAGCTTATCCTGCAACGCGGCCCACCGCCCAGATTGTACGTATGCCCATCCAGTTCCTCCAGCTTGGTCACGGCAGTGACGAGCGCCTCTGCCGTATCGCGAACGCTTGCGATTTCCAGCTGTGTCTCGAGCGGCATATGAAACATCAGGGGGTCGGTGGCAGGGCGCCCCATGATCGCGGAAAACCGGAAAATGGTATGGCGGATGCCCGACGCTCGGATTGCCTCTTCCGCTTTGATCTTGGTGGCTGCATAGAAGTCCCCCTCGCTCGGGGCAAGCGGATCGCCCACCTTGATCCAGTGGTTTTTCAGCCGGTCGCCATATACGCTGACCGATGAGGAAAATACCAGGAAAGACTGCGGGTTGCACTTTTTAATCGCCTCAACGATCGTTTCCGTGCCCCCGATGTTTACCTGTTCTGCAAGTTCGGGTTTTCGGTCGGCAAGCGGTGGGATGACCGCCGCGAGATGGATGACGACGTCGGCGCTTTGCACCAACTCTTCCATCAGAGAAGCATCGTTGACAGAGCCGTATATAATCCGTGCCTGCGAGCGAAACGCCCGAAGCCTGCGTTTGTTCTTTCGCGTCGGGATATCCAACGCAGTAATGATGTTGTCAGTGCCAACCAGTTTACGCAGGGTCTCATACCCTACCGAGCCGGCCGCACCAGTTAGTAAGATTCTCATGACAGTCCTCATATCCTATTTACCTGTTAGCCTCTATTGAATATAACCCCTGCACCCCGGGGGATTCAATCCCTACCCGAAACGCACAGACTCTGACCATAGCCTGCACATTTAAAACATTTGTATGAGGTTTTCCAGAAGGGTCAGGCCTTTTGCCCCGCGCTGGGCTCGGCGGCGCGAAGGCGGCGCCTTTCAACAAAAGAGGGCTATTGCAACCTCTGCAAGATGAGGTAGGTATTCAGGTTCCGGGTCCTGCCGTCTGCAACGAACCGCGATATCGGCATGGCCTCGTCTTCGACCGATGCGACCAGGCGATCAATCTCCGCCTCAGAGAAATTATGGCAGTAACGGTACTCCCCCGGGATATTCTTCCAGCCAAGCAGATAGTCATCTTCTTCGAGCTTGGGGAGGCCCAGGTCCTTGAGGGCTTGGGCATGCGTTGCCTGGGCCTTCTTTGCCAGGCCGGCGTCTTTCATGAACTGCCAAAACGAAACGATGATGTACCCGGCAGGACGGGTCTTGCGGATGAGCGTCCGCAAGACCTCTTCCCGGTATTCGGCGGTCGGTACATGGTGCATGAAGCCGAACGACACAGAGAGGTCACAGGCGGGCGCTTTCACCTGGTCGTTCAGGCGCTGGCCGCCATGGAGGATGCCCAGGACGTCGAGGCATTGGAAATGGGCCGAATGGCCGGCAGGAACAAGGGCCTCGCAGTTGTCGACCGCATAGAATGCGAGTTCGGTTTCGGGGAGCGCGGCTGCTAGGAACGCCTCGAAGCGGAGGTTTCCGCACGCCAGGTCAAAAATCGAAAGTTCTTTCCGTCTGCCCAGCTCGCCCCTGAGCATGTCAAGCGATTTCCCCCACCCTGGCCAAGGGGCTTGGCGTGTCTCAGAGAACGACATGCTGTTCCTCTGATAGAAGTCGCGTGTGGTCATGCAGAGTATTTCAGCTGTCTTGGCATCCATAAGGCGTCAGGTACATTCTATAGGATAGAATCGGTTTACTGTGGAAGCTCTTTTGCTGGACATACTTGAAGAACTGAGGCGCACCGGCAGCCTTGACGACAAGGCACTCGCCAAGATCATCCATCGGCACAACAAGCTGCTTGCCGAAAACAGGCGGCATTATTCAAAAAAGAGGCTGCTCCCCTACTATCTCAAGGTGAAGGATACGGACCTAAGGCGCTGGGAAAGCTGGGGCATCGATGAGGTCTTGGAAAACCAGTTGTTTAAGGCCTTGCAGGTCAAGCCGCGGCGGACTGCTTCCGGCGTAGCGACTATCACGGTGATCACAAAGCCCTGGAAATGCTCGAGCAATTGCATCTATTGCCCAAACGACCTGCGTATGCCGAAAAGTTATCTGAGTGATGAGCCCGCCTGCCAACGTGCAGAGCGCAACTTCTTCGACCCGTACCTGCAAGTCGTCTCACGCCTGCGGGCGCTGACGCACATGGGTCATCCCACCGAAAAGATCGAGCTCATCGTGCTCGGGGGCACGTGGAGCGACTATCCGAAATCCTATCAAACCTGGTTCGTCTCCGAGCTGTTCCGAGCCCTCAACGATGGCGAAGCTGCCGAGATGGCGGCCAACGAAAGGCGCCGGTCCTATAAAGACAGGGGCCTGCCACACCTCGCCGAAGACTTGGCGGGCAACGTGGCACCGCTGCAAAACGAGGTGGACCATGGCAAGATAAGCTACAACCAGGCCATGACACAGCTTTATGGCAAGGACAGCCCGTGGGGAGGCCTTGCTTGCGAACAGGATGCAAGCTTGGACGAACTGCATAGACAGCACGAGATCAATGAAGGTGCCCGACATCGGGTAGTCGGGCTTGTCATCGAGACGCGCCCCGATACGATCTCTATCGGCAACCTGGTGCTGTTAAGGGAGCTCGGATGCACGAAAATCCAGATGGGCATCCAAAGCCTGGATCCCAAGATTCTCGCCGCAAACGGCCGCGACGTCGGCTTGGATACGATCCATGAGGCCTTCGACCTCCTGCGTATATTCGGATTCAAGATACACGCGCATTTCATGGTGAACCTCTATGGCGCGACCCCGGAGAAGGACAAGCAGGACTACCTGCGTTTCGTTACCGAAAAGCCCTACCAGCCCGATGAGGTGAAGCTTTATCCCTGTGCATTGGTGAAGGGCACGGGGCTTTGCGCACACTATGCCGATAGAAGCTGGCAGCCCTACACCGAAGAAGAGCTGCTCGACGTCTTGACGGCCGATACCATCGCCACCCCGCCCTTCATGAGAATATCCCGTATGATCAGGGATATATCGGCACATGACATCGTGGCGGGCAACAAGAAGACCAACCTTCGGCAATTGGTCGAGAACACGGTACGGGAGTCCGGCAATCCGATATCCGAAATCCGCTATCGGGAAATCAGCACCGAAGAGGCATCCGTCGAAGACCTGGTGTTGGATTCCATCATCTACGAGACCGGCACCACCCACGAGCACTTCCTCCAATGGGCAACCGTACAAAGTGGCCAGACCCTTTTGCACGATCGGGAGAGGATCGCTGGGTTTTTGCGTTTGTCCTTACCCGACCAGGACTATATTCGAAAGAACCGAGGGTGCTTGCCCATCGGCCTCGGCGAGGCGATGATACGGGAAGTCCACATCTATGGCAAAGCCGCCAAGCTGCATTCATTAGGCGAGGGGGCGCAGCACCAGGGTCTGGGACGGCAGCTTGTCGAGAAGGCCTGTGGGATTGCAAAATCGCAGGGATATAGCAAGGTCAACGTCATCAGCGCGGTCGGCACCCGAAAATATTACCGCAGCCTGGGCTTTACCGACAAAGGCCTCTATCAACAACGCACTTTGTAAGCTTGATAAGCTGGGACAAAGGTGACGGCCCCATCCCAAGGGCCTGTCACTCCATCCCAGCTGTGCAGACCGGCATGCCCTGGTTATCGGAGGACTGATTGAGCCATGGCCTGGACGTTCTCCAGCTTTGCATTCTGTGGGATATCGCATCCTGAGCACAGGATAAAGCCCGTCGGCCCGACTTCGCGGACAAGCCGGGAGCAGTAGTCCGCCGTCTCTTCCCGGGTTCCCATTGCCAGAAGCTGCGAGGGCACATCGCCCATGATGCAGCAACGGTCTCCGACAGCTTCTTTCACCATAAAAATGTCGGTCATGCCGTCAAGGGCAACGATGCACTTTCCCTTCGGAAGTTGTTTGAAATACTCGATGCCGCGATCCCAGCATGAATCCAGATGCAGGATCGGGATAACATCACGCGACACCAACAAGTCGACGAGATCCATGATGTAGTTCCATGAGAAACGCTCGAACATGTCGGGCGGCAGCATATTGGGCGTACCTCGCCAGCCGCCGATCCATGCGCCGATCGGCTTATGTGGACCATCAGCTAGGCGCTTCTCGAAGTTAACCATATTGGCATCATGAACCTTCTTGAATACTGCATCGACCTTGTCGGGGATCCCCATGAGGTCGTCAGCCATGAACGAGATCATCGAACGGCCGCCGCAAAACATCTCGAAGGGCGAGCAGAAGCTTGCGCCTTTGATGTTGGGGATGCCTGATTCGTCCCAGCGCTCGTTTGCGATTGGCAGGTATTCTTGATAGGATCTGCTTCTTTCCAAAGGATCGCCGAGCTTTTCTTTCAAGAACTTCGCATACCAAGGCTCATATCCGCCTTCGAGGATCTCGTCATAGTCCGATTGCTGTATCAGTTCCTTCTCATGCAGCTGCCACAGCTCGTTATCAGCCAGCTCTTCTCCGGGGACGGCCACCTCCGAGAACCAGACGGCAGGCAGCGTATAGGGGTTGAAGAGTATTCCTTGCACGCTATCCACCTCACCCACCTTGCGTACCCCTTCAAGGTTGGTCTCGTAATTGAGCTTCATATCACGGCAATAGTCGCTGACTAACGTGTTTGTGAACTGGCAGTTTACTGCGGTGCCAAGATAAGAAAACGGCACGTGGTCTACAGGCTCAAGGGCGACTGCAGCAAGGGTGCGGTCGAGTTTTTCCTGATAGTTGGACATCTGGCCTACCTTTCACGATCCGGACAGGGCTGCAGGGAAGAAGGCGTGTGCGGCTGGCCAAACTGCAGCGTATGCCAAGAATATGCGGCTTCAAGGAGGCGATGTCAAGCCCTTATAGAAATTCGCGCAACGCTCGCCGCAGGGATCGTCGGACTACTTATGCAGGTA
>JAVBQH010000023.1:0-4511 GCA_031549175.1 Raoultibacter sp. | reverse complement strand
TGCACTTCCCGTTCCTCAACGAAACCCAGGCCGATCAGTACGGCAAGGAGCATGCCCGCACCCATACCCAATTCTGTCTGTGTCGCAAAACCTGCCCCGATGGTCATGCCTTCCGGGATATTGTGGAGCGCGATGGCGAATGCCATGATGGTGCCCGCGATGAACAATGCCGATCTGGGGTCTTTCTGCCTCCGATGTTCGGCAAGATGGTCTGCGTGGATAAGCTCGTCAAGGTCATCATGGGCGTCGGGATGTTCTTCCTCACGTACATGGGCCACCTCATGTTTGGTGCGGCGGTCGATAATGAAATTCAAGCTGTATACGACGGCGACGCCCAAGACCACGAAGGCAATCACGAAGAGGACGGCAAGGTCACTGAAGGTCTGGGCCGACTCGATAGCCTCGGCCAAAAGGTCGAAGCACACGATCGAGAGCATCACGCCGCCGGCAAAACTGAGGAGCAGGCTGACCACCCGATGGGAATCGGTACGGAAGAGAGCCCCGATCAAGCCGCCTAAGCCTGTGCCGCCGACGCCGGCTATCAGGGTAACGATTGTTATGTAGAGCAACGCGTCCAAAAAACCTTCTTTTCGAACCAGGTATGTGGGACAAAAGGGACAGTCTCTTTTGTCCCACCATAATAACACTGTTCCAAGTGTTCCAAAGAGGCCCACCGACAAGGGGCAAAGCCCCCTTCGTCTTTGCGGCGCCCGAAAATCCGCACGCGGCGCGGTTTTCAGGATTGGCGTTTGCCGGTCTTTAGGCTGGGCAGCTCGCTCAGACAGAGACAGGAAAAGGAAAAGGGCCGTTCTTTGCTTCTTTTCCGTTGACTTCATATGTTCTAAACAGATACAATGCAAAGGTTCGCTTTCAAAAGCCCCGTGCGGCAGTGTGCAAGCGGGAGATGTTCCATCTTGGAAGTCCAGTCCAAGAAGGCATCGCTGGGGTAGGATCCCGGCACCCGTAAAACCTGCAACTTTTGCGAAGCATCGTTTGATGCGAAGTCCCCTTAAGGGGGGAAACGAACAAATAGGTACTTAATGGAGGAAACAACGTGAAAACGTATTATGCTAAGCCCCACGAAGTTGAACGCGAGTGGGTCTTGATCGACGCGACCGACCAGGTTCTTGGCCGGGTTGCCACCAAGGCTGCCCATATCTTGAAGGGCAAGCACAAGCCGCAGTATACGCCCCATGTCGACACCGGTGACTTCGTCATCATCACCAATATCGACAAGATCCGCGTGACCGGCACAAAAGCATCCGATAAGGAATATTTCCGCCATAGCGGTTTTCCAGGCGGGCTTAAGTCAGAGACCTTTGAACAGGCTATGGAAAAGCATCCCGAGCGTGTGATCGAGCATGCGGTAAAAGGCATGTTGCCGAAGAACACCCTGGGGCGCGCCATGGGCAAGAAGCTCAAGGTCTACGTCGGTGCGGAGCATCCGCATATGGCTCAAAAGCCCCGTGAAATCAAGATGGAGGATAACTAATGGCAGGTGAAGCTTTGTATTATGGCACCGGCCGCAGGAAGAATGCTGTTGCACGCGTTCGTCTTGTTCCGGGCACAGGAAAAGTGACCGTCAACGGTCGCGAAGGGCTCGCATACTTCGGTCGCGAAGCCTTGGTCAATTACGCCAAAACACCTTTCAAGGTGACCGATACCATGGACCACTTCGACGTGGTTGCCACGCTCAACGGCGGCGGCATCTCTGGTCAGGCAGGCGCCTTGCGCCACGGCATTGCACGTGCGTTGCTCGAGGCAGGCGACTATCGTGACGAGCTCAAGAAGGCCGGCTATCTCACTCGCGACTCCCGTATGGTGGAGCGCAAGAAGTACGGCTTGAAGAAAGCGCGCAAGCGTCCGCAGTTCAGCAAGCGCTAAACGCTGCAGCGAAAACAACACAAACAAAAAAGGCCCGCGAATTTCAGCGGGTCTTTTTTGTTGCTCCAGGCATGAAAGGCCGGGATTCTTAAATGCAGTTGTGTATCGCTGGGGGATGATGTCAGGAAGTGTCGGGAATAAAAGGCGAGCCGCACTGTGTCGAGAGGGAGAACCTCGAAATGAACGGCTCGCTGTGTTTCAGACCGAAACCAATATAAGACTATATCTAATAATAATCAATAGCTTGTTTGGATATGGGACGCGTGGGAACCGAAGCTGTCGGAAAGCCCTTATTTCATTCAAATATAGATAATGACAAATATTAGATATTGTCTAATATTAATATCTATCCTACAATTGCGTAGCACTTACAATACTATCTAAGTTGCAATGACCGCAAGTTCTCATGATAGGCGTTTATGCCGGACAGAGGCATCGAGGAGGAGAAATGCAAGTAGTTGACGAGGCAATCTTTGAAATAATCGAGAAAGGGCTTGAGGGCAATGGGCTTACTGAAGCCGAAACACTCACGCTTTACCAGGTCGAGGAAAGAAGCCGCGAGGCGGCGCTTCTGCGTTGGGCAGGCCAAGAGCTTGCCCTCAAAGCATCAGGGGGCAAAGCGGAAATCCATGCCCAGATCGGGTTGAACTCTACTGTATGCCCGAAGAACTGCCAGTTCTGCTCGTTTGCTATCTGCAACAATGTTCGAAAAGGAAAATTCGAGCTTCCCAAGGAAGACGTGCTCGAGTACGCAAAAATCTATGAGGAGGAAGGTGCCAACCTCATCCTCATGCTGACTACAGCTTCCTATTCTTTTGACAAGCTAGTCGATATGGTGGTCTCCGTGAGGGAAGTGATCTCGAAGGAGATGCCCCTTTTAATAAATACCTCAGATATGTCGCTTGAACAGTGCAAGGCCTTGAAGTCTGCCGGTGCCAACGGTGCCTATCATGCCGTCCGCATGCGTGAGGGCGTCGATACCGAGATCCCGGTCGAAGAGCGCCTCGCAACGCTCGCACACCTTGCAGAGGCGGGCTTGAGCCTTTCAACCTGCGTCGAGCCGGTAGGCCCCGAACACACGCCCGAGGAGATAACCGAGGCGACCTTCCGCTGCATTGCCTCGCGTGCGGTTTCGGCGGGCGTCGGCAAGCGCATCGGCGTGCCTGGCACTATGCTTTACGACCGGGGCATGCTCACCGACGTGGCGAACGCCAACATGGTCGCCACCTATCAACTTGCGGCAGGCGTCGGTCTGCGCTTGAACTGTTCTGCCAATACCGCGATGACCGCCGCCTCAGGGGCGAACCTCTCGTGGGCAGAGGTGGGAAGCAATCCCCGCGATATCGTCGAGCGCACTGAAAAGGGCGGCCGCGGCGCGAATATCGAGCATTGCCGCAAGATGTTCGCTGCTGCAGGCTGGGAAGTGCTTGAGGGACCCTCGCAAGGATGGATGTTGTAATCGTGGGAAAGAGTGTTTGGAAAGGGGAGTCCTTCGCCGCTTAAGGCGGAGGCATCGGCATGGCGACAGCCGGCATATTCCAGAAGGTCTCGTTCATACGGCCGCGCACAGCCGTCAAGCTTGTGGTGCCACTCGTGGTGATGCTGGCCGCCATCATCCTCGACTCTACGATGGAGAACATATACCCACCTGGGTATACCGAGCTCTACTATCCGGTTTTTCTTCGGATTGCTTTCGTTGTCTACCTGGTTTTTGCTTCGTTATCCTGCTGGTTTGAGAAGGCGCGGGCGAAAACGGTGCATTTCTGGGGACTTTTGATCGTTGCGTTTGCGGCATTGACCTTCTTCGACTACGGCACTTTGAAGACAGGCGCCCTGCAACTTCCCTACGTCCCGAGCCCCGATCAGGTACTTGGGGCGATTTTCAGCAATCTGCCTGCGGTCCTTGACAACCTGCTGGGGTCGTTGGCCTTGCTGTTCCAGGGACTTGCCGTCGGCATTGTTGCCGGCATGGTCTACGGGACATTGATGGGGTATAGTCGGTTCTTCAACTATTGGCTCGCCCCGTTTATCAAGCTCATAGGACCGGTGCCTTC
The DNA here is from genome assembly GCA_031549175.1 of Raoultibacter sp. Lineage (GTDB taxonomy): Bacteria > Actinomycetota > Coriobacteriia > Coriobacteriales > Eggerthellaceae > WRIS01. The sequence goes on along the minus strand of JAVBQH010000023.1, from coordinate 573 downwards.
AACCGCCTGGATGGCCATTGCGATGGTCATGGCGCCGAGTAGCCACGCCGCCTCGGTGTTCTTGGTCGCCCTTACCGTTTGGTTCCCTCTGTCGATAAACCTCTCCGGCGGGATACAGGGCATAAACAAGGTGTATATCGAACGGGCAGAGACCATGGGGGCTTCGCACTTTTATATATTGCGGCACGTCATCTATCCGGCCGTCCTGCCTAATATCTTCACCGGTCTTTTTATGGGCTTCTGCTTCTCGCTCACCTCGCTTGTCTCTGCCGAGATGCTTGGCGTGCAATCGGGACTGGGCTGGTACATCACCTACGCGGAACAATGGGCGGAGTACGACATCATATACAGCACGATCATCATCTTCATTCTTGTTGCCTTCTTGCTCCTCACCCTGTTGTTCAAGATCCAAAAACACACGATGAAATGGTCGAAGGGGGCGATCCAGTGGTAGCAGAAGGACAACGTCACCTTGTTGCCGAGCACATAGACCGAGTCTTCAAGGGAGAAGACGGCACAGAGCTCGTTGCCTTGAGGGACTTCAGCCTTGAGGTCGACCATGGCGAGATCGTC
>JAVBQH010000137.1:0-9990 GCA_031549175.1 Raoultibacter sp. | reverse complement strand
CTCGAGCTATGCGACGCTCGTCCGCGACGGCAAGATCGCGCTCGGCGACCCTCTGGATGTATGCGTGCCGACCGGCAACTTCGGCAACATCCTTGCCGCCTGGTACGCAAAGCGCATCGGCACCCCGATCGACATGCTCTTCTGCGCGAGCAACGAGAACCGCGTGCTTACCGACTTCATCAACACCGGCACCTACGACATCTCCGACCGTGACTTTGTGCTGACGCCGTCGCCGTCGATGGACATCCTTGTCTCCTCCAATCTCGAGCGCCAGCTTTTCGAGCTCAGCGGACGCAACGCCCAGGCCATCCAAGGCTGGATGAAAGACCTCAACGAGAAGCGGTCGTTTCGCGTGGATCCCGACACCTTCGCCGAGCTTCGCCGGAACTTCGTTTCCGAATCGGTCGACAATGCCGCCTGTCTGGAAACGATCAAGCAGGTCTTCGAGGATTACAACTATCTGCTTGACCCGCATACCGCCGTTGCCTGGCAGGCTGCCGAGCGGCTCCGGGGGCAGAACCCGGTGCTGATCGCATGCACCGCGCACTGGGCGAAGTTCGGCGAGAACGTGTACCGCGGCCTGCACGGCATCGAGCCTGGTTCTTCCCTTCCTGCAGAAATTGAGAAACTTTCAGGTTGCGAGCTGAATGAACGGATTGCGCGTGAAACGGAATGTTACAATATCCCGGTTGGCTTAGCCAATCTGGACAAGGCGGAGGTTCGCTTTACCGATGTGCTCGCCAAGGATCCAACTGCAATAGAAGAAGCTGCCATGGGCTTTATCAAGGAGTGGCGTCGGTAACGGATTAATAAGGATGGATTATGAAGAACCTGAAGAAACTTCAAGCGGGCGTCCGTATAAGCATTTCAAACCCTAAAAGCGACAGCAACTCGGTCTTCGGACGCGGAATTGCAAACCTGTGTATCGGGGTGCGCGAGTCCGGATCGCTGAACGCTGCCGCCAAAGGCATGGGCATGGCATACAGCAAGGCCTGGCGCATCATCAAGGAAACCGAGGCCGCGCTTGACGTCAAGCTGCTCAACCGCGACGGCGCGCATGGCAGTACCTTGACCACCGAAGGCAGCAAGCTCCTCGACGCCTATATCGCCCTCGATAAGAAGATGGCCAAAGTCTCACAGGACAACTTCGAAAAGCTCGTCTAGCCCCACAAAGGGGTGTGGCAACAGGGGCAGGCCTTCGCGCCTCTGGCCGTCCCCCGGCTTCACCCGAGACGGCCGTTCCCATTCCTTAGCCTTTTAGGGTGCGGTAGTAATACACTGCCAATTGGGTGCGGTTCTTCAGCTGCAGTTTCTGCAGAATTGTGCTCACGTGGTTGCGCACGGTTCCTTCCCCCATGAACTCCTGCGCGGCAATCTCTTTGTTGTCGAGGCCTTGTGCTATCAGCTCGATGATCTCGAACTCGCGGTCGGTAAGCCCGGCGAACTGCGCCGCACGCAGCGCCTCCCTGCCGGCTGCACCCCCAGAGCCTGCCTGCATAAGCGTGTCAACCTTTTCAAGCACCTCTCCGCCAAGCACCATCTGGCCGGCCATGACTGCGCGTATCGCAGGCGCGATGTTGGCCACCTCCTGCTTGATGAGATAGCCCCTTGCCCCAAGCCTGAGCGCCGCCACGATGTACTCGTCGTCGGAAAAGGTCGTCAGGAACACGATGCGCGCACGGACGTGTTGCCGAAGGATGCCTTCGGCGGCTTCAAGGCCTGAGCATTCTGGCATCTGGATGTCCATGAGAAGGATATCGGGCACAAGCTCGCCGTAGAGCGCGGCGGCCTCACGCCCGTTGCCCCCTTCGCCGCACACCTCTATATCGGCCTCGGCGCCGAGGATGGTTGCCAGCGAGGCGCGGACGAACGGATCGTCGTCAACGATGAGGGTCCGGGTCTTCACTTTGCTTTCATCCATACGAGGCGTCCTTCCTCACACAAGCGGCTCTTTGGGGACCGAGGCGAGCACGCGAAGCCCCCGGTCGTAGTCTACGCGGAACACGCCGCCGAGCGCGCGGGTACGCTCTTCCATGGTCTTCAGGCCGATCCCCGTTTGGGCTGCCCCCAGCGAATCGAGGTTCGTCGGCTCCTTGCTGCCGTTATCATGGGCGGTCATCTGCCAAAACGCAGGATACTCCACAACCGAGACCTTCAGTTTGTTTGCATCGCTGTGCTTTGCGGCGTTCGCATGGGCCTCGCGGATGATCGCGAGGAAGCAGTAGCCGACCGCCGGAGGCACCTCGCTTGCCTGGTAGTCCACTATGGTCTCGAGCCCGTCTGCCCCTTCCGCAATCTTGTAGAGCTGGGTTGGCAGGTCGAGAGAGTCGTCATGGAGGTCGTGCACGCTGTCGCGCACCGTGTTGAAGGCACCATGGATCGTGGTACCCACCGCTTCGAGCTCCAGTTTGAGCTGAGGGTCATCTGCATGGACTACTTGCAGGGCCTCGATCTGCAGCACCGACCTCGTCAGCAGATGGCCCACGTTGTCATGTATTTCCCGGGCGATGCGCCCGCGCTCGGTAAGCGTCGCAAGCCTGACCTCGTAGTCCTGCTTCTCCTGCAGGTCCCGGTTCTTGGCTTCAAGCGACAGCGCGGTCTCCTGCAGCTCGTCGCGCAGCCTCTGATACTCCTGCCGCTCGGCCTCGGCACGCGCCGTGCGCCAAGACAGGCAGCAGGCGAGCACCCCGGCAAGGCAGACGAACAGCAAGGCCAGCGGATCCGCCAGCCGTACGGACACGGCTACCGGGACAAGCCAGCAAAGCCTGACAGGCCATCTCTTCGAACGGAACAGGTCATAGGCAATTAAAGGCGTCATCAGGATAAAGGGGGTAAAGAGCAGCGCCGCCGCCAAATATGCGATCAAGAATGCGGTGCGGAGAACGGCAGGGATGAAGGGCGTCTCGTACAAAGCGCTTACCACCAGTGCACATAAGAGGCCGACCACCACTTCGGTGGAAAAAGGCATCAGGAAGAATGCGGTGATACAGCATGCGATGATGACCACTTTGTCGATGATGCGCTCCATATGCCCATTCTAGCGAAAATAATCCGAAACCGTCCTGTCCGGCGTAAACAATGACAAATGTCATAGGTTGAATGACTCTGCTCACTGGCGGCGTCTGGGCAGGGTGCAGGAAAATGGGGTCATTAAACAGCTGGGAAAAGGAACTCATATGGCTATCATCCACGTTGAAAACCTTGTGAAGCGCTATAAAGAGGTGCTGGCGCTCGACCATTTCAACCTTGAGATCGAACAGGGCGAGATATTCGGCCTGCTTGGCCCTAACGGGAGCGGCAAGACCACGGCGATCAACTGCATGCTGCAGCTGCTTACTTACGATAAGGGCACTATCAGGCTGTTCGGAGAGACCATGAGTCCCTCGCGTTATGATTTGAAGAGGCGCATCGGCATCGTCCCGCAAAACGTCGCAGTGTTCGAGGAGCTGACGGTAAGGGAGAACATCGACTACTTCTGCGCCCTCTACATCAAAGAAAAAGCCCGGCGGAAAGAACTGGTCGACGAGGCAATCGAGTTCGTCGGCCTACAGGAGTTCACGAAGTTCCGCCCCCGCAAGCTTTCCGGCGGCCTGATCAGGCGCCTCAACATTGCCTGCGGCATCGCCCACAAGCCGGAGCTCATCTTCTTCGACGAGCCGACCGTTGCCGTCGACCCGCAAAGCCGCAACTCGATCCTTGAAGGCATCGAGCGCCTGAACCGCGCAGGGTCGACTGTGGTCTACACGAGCCACTATATGGAAGAGGTCGAAGAGATCTGCACGCGCATCATGATCATGGACCATGGGCAGGCGCTCGCAAGCGGCACCAACAACGAGTTGAAGGCGATGATAGGAACGGGCGAGAAAATACAGATCGAGGTGTTTGATCTGCCTGATCAGGTACTTCAAGCTGTCAAGATGCTCCCCTGCACGCAGCATGCGACCTACCTCGGCAAGACTTTGGAGGTGTCCTGCACGTGCGGCACCCATAACCTCAGCGACATACTGCACACACTGCAGCAGCAGGACGTCGCTTTCGGCCGCGTCTACTCAGAGCCGCCGACCTTGAACGACGTGTTCCTCGAGCTTACCGGCAAAGAGCTGCGGGACTGATCGGGGCGCATCATGTGGAACACCTTTAAATACACCATACTGTCTTTGGTCAAGGAGAAGAACATTCTGATATGGTCACTCATGTTTCCCCTGATCATGTCTACCCTGTTCTTCGTCATGTTTTCCGACCTTGACAGCTCCCTCGATTTCAAACCCATCCCGGCTGCCGTCGTCGACGACGGGAATTACCAGGACGCAGGGGCCTTCAAGGCAATGATAGAGGGACTGTCGGAGCCAGGCGAGGGCCAAGTCTTCAAAATGAGCCCTGCTGCCAGTGCAGACGAGGCGAAGCTCCTGCTTGAGGCGCGCGACATCGTAGGATACTACGAGGTCGACGGCGAGGGAGACCCCCACCTTGTCGTGACTGCCCCCTTGGACCTCAACGGCCTGGACTCAGTGAACCAGACCATCATGAAGGACATCGCAGACAATTACCTGCGTTCCAGCGCGACGGTCGGGACCATCGCCCAAGAGAACCCGGCGGCGCTTGCCGATCCGGGCGTCATCGAGGCGCTCTATTCGCCAGATGCGTTCACCACGGAGGTATCCGTTACCGCCAATACCGCCTCGGGTTCGGTGCGCTACTTCTATGCCCTGCTGGGGTTCGCGGCGATCATGGCCGCCACCATCGGCATGACTGCGATTACCCGCACGCAGCCGAACCTCTCCGCGGTAGGGGCACGGCGGGCGGTGGGCGCAACGAGCAGGATGAGGACACTGTTCGCAACCTTGGCGGCCTCATGGCTGCTGTCGTTTGCCTGTCTGGTCATCGCATTTTGCTATATGTACTTCGTGCTTGGCATAGGCTTCGGCGGCAGGGTCGGCGCCTGTTTTCTCGGGCTCGCCGTCGCCTCGCTGATGTCCACCGGCCTCGGCGCCTTCGTCGGCTCGATTCCGAAGCTGGGCGAAGGGGCAAAGGGAGGGCTGCTCACAGGCCTTACCTGCCTGCTGGCTTTGTTCGCCGGGCTTTATGGAACGGCAAGTATGCAGCTTGCTGACGAGATGACGAGGAACTTCCCCCTCCTGCAAACCATCAACCCTTCGAAGCAGGTCGCCGACATGTTCTACAGCCTGTACTTCTACGACGGCTACGACCAGTTCGTTCAGGCAACCTTCGTCTTGCTGGCCATAACCGTGGTACTGTTCTTGTTGGCCGCCATCTTTATGAGGAGGCAGCGTTATGCACATATTTAAATCCGCCTTGCGGGTGTTTTTCAAACACCCGGTCTATATCCTGATATATGTCGTCTGGCTGACTTTCATGGGCGTATTCATCGGCATGAGCAGTGTCGGAAGCCCCCAAGGAGACTTCAACGAAGAGCGTCCTGCAATCGCGGTGATAGACCGGGATGACAGCGAGCTTTCGAGGGGCCTGACCGCGTTCCTTGGCGAAAGCGCAAGCCTGTCCGAAGTCGACGACACGCGGCAAGCCATGCAGGATGCCATCGCCCAGAATTACGTGTCTTACCTGATGATAATCCCAGAAGGCTTTGGAGAAGACTTCGAGGAGGCGGCCGCAGCCGACAAGGCCGCACCCCAGCTTGAGACCGTTGCAAGTTATGACTCCATCGCCGCCAACATGATGAACGGACTGGTAAACGAGTACCTGAACACCGCCCAGCTCTATATCTCCAGCAGCACCGCGACCGACCCGGCAACCGTTGTGAGCCTGACAGGCAAGGACATGGAAAACACCGCCTCGGCATCTATGGTGTCGCTTGGAGATTCGGCCCCTGTCTCACAGCAATGGACGCTGTACATGAAGTTCTCGGGCTATACCATCATGCTGTCTATCATTGTATGCGTAAGCGTCATGATGGCGGCCTTCAACCGCACCGAGGTGCGCCGACGCGACCTTACGGCACCCATCAGCTCGCTTTCTATGAACCTTCAGATTGCGGCGGCCTGCCTCGTGGTGGCCCTGCTTGCTTGGGCGTGGGTCAGCGTACTTGGGCTCGCCGTGTTCGGACAAAGCCTGGCCGGCGTCGACCCGAAGATCATCGGTCTGGTGATCCTCGACCTATTGGCCTTCTGCACCGTGCCGCTTGCCATCGGATTCCTGATCGGGCAGCTGACCACGAGCGAGCTGGTCATGAACGCGGCAGGAAATATCGTCGGCTTGGTCTTTTCCTTTATCGGCGGCATCTGGGTTCCCCTTGACTTCATGGGCGACGCCATACGCACGCTCGCCTATTTCACCCCGACCTACTATTATGGCGACGCCATCAACCGTGCGGTCAACCTGCATGACTTCTCAGGCAGCTCACTTTCGCCGATCTTTGCCGACATGGGTATCACGCTGCTCTTTGCTGTGGCGATATTCGCTGTTGCGCTGGTTGCGGGGCGCATCCGTATCCAAAGTGCGGAGGCTGGAGGGAACGCGGCGGCCGCTCGGATGCCGGCATGAAGGATGCGGTCCTGTCCTCAGGCAAAAATCGGTAGGGCCTGTGGTTCAGGGGCAGTTTAGACAAATTCGATTTTAAGGTTTTTCCCCAGTGCCTTTGCAAGCTTTGCGAGTGTTCCGACCTTCGGATTACTACTCCCTGTTTCGATCTGGCTGATAGTCTTTTGGGGTATATGGGCGGCCAGGGAGAGCTCTTTTTGACTCAAACCCCGCTCCTTTCTTGCGGCATAGACCGCCCTCATAGCTTGGAACTCCCCCTCGGTATCTTCAACAGCCTGTTTAAAGGCCGGATCTTGCATTTTCTTCTCTAAGTAGTCTCGGTAGTTCATATGTGCTGCCTCCTGAGATAGTCTTCTCGGTACTCTATCGCCCGAATTCAAGTACCATGTTCATTATTTGCATGCCATTACCTTAAGGTAATAATATTACTTATAAGTAGTATTATCAAGAACCTATCCACGAATGGGTTCTCTGCTTCTGCCGGAGGCCGATGAGGGCGCTTCTAGGGGGTTTGCCGGTTTTAAGCTTATTACCAGCTGGTATTCAAACTGCATGGCATCTTCTTGATCGACATGCCCATGGATGGCCGGAGGTTTGGAAGGCGCGGCGTGCCGAGGATGAAAAGATGCCTCAACTGCAATAGCCTGGGCTGGAGGGGCGGGTGCGCCCGTGACGCCCCTGTCTGTAGGAGCTTTCTGGGCTAGTCCCCCATCGCTTCCTCCTTCCCCTTCTATGGGGACGCTCTGTCGTGGCAGGCTTTCCCCAGCCCTCCCCTCCTCGGGCCGTTGGTTCTCAAGCTGGATCGCAGGAAGCATGAGCCCCCTGCTCTCCTTGGGTGAATGCCGTCCTTCCCTCTTTGCAGCCAAGGTCTCTTGTGTCCAATCCGCTCCTCCTTGGAAGGCGGGCACTGCGGCGATGCGGCCTGTGGCAAGGCCTGCTTGGGCAAGGTGTGCATACTCATCGAATCGGTGCATACATCCATAGCATACCTCCATGTCATCGAAGCACACCGCATGGCATATCGGGCAATATTTCATATGTTCCTCCTGTTGTAGTTGTTTGTGCGTATTCATAACCATCCCCTTTCACTTTTCAAGCCGACCTGCTCTCCCACCGTCAACCAAGGATCGAGGGGCCGGGATGCGCGTTCAAGGGCAGAATGGGCCTTCCTGTTCTTTACGAGTCGGCGCGGCGGCACGTCACGGTGAACCTCGAGCACCTTCCCAGCCGCATCCAGAAAGGCAACGTCGATTGCATACCCCATGCCGAAGGTATGTATGCTTTTGCAGGGCGTGAGCAAAAGCATACAGGCCGAGGGCTCTGTGAACAGCAAGCCTTTGCACCTGCTGAAGAACCGCGAGGCAAGGTACAGGTTTTCTTGATGGTCGGCCATGGTTCCCCTCCTCATCCCAACTGCACAACGACGCTGGTTTCCCCTGAAACCTCGACGCACGACACGAAAGCCCAGGTATAGGTTCCTGCGGCCTTCACGAACGACGAGCTTGCCCCCTGGCCGCTGGGAATCGAGGCCCAGCCTTTCGCACAGAGCTCCTCCTTGAAGGCCTCGAAAGCCGACTGCGGGTCTTTCCTGATGGTGAATCCGACCGTCCGCCCGTTTGATGAGACCAGTACAGCGCCTGTGCTCTCGGGGGAAAGGAGTTCCTCCTCGAACCCTTTCGGCGGCGCAGCCGCGTGTGGAAGCGCTTGGTCTGCAAACATCACCTGCATCTGCGATATCCTTCCGTCTGCATTGCCATTGGCGCCTTCTGGGCCGCCTTGGTGCAGGCCTGCTTGGTACAAGCCCTCGATGACGAGGACCGCGGCAATCCCTATGGCCAAAAGCACGAGCGCTCGGCCTAGGGGAAGGCTCTTGCGAAGGCGCCCCTGCTGCCTGCCGGAGGCGCTCATAGGAGCACTCCGGGCTTGTAGCTGTCCACCGTGAGAGCTATCGTATGTTCGAGCTGGGGCAAAGCTACCCCGAGCACCGAGGAGCGCATCCCGAGGCCGAACAAGGTAGGGCTGAACAAGAGCGTCATCTCATACCGTGTGTGTCCGAAGCCGCTCGATGAGGCCCTCACCAAGGTGCTGAGGTTTTCCTTGTGAAAGCTCTCCTTTACCGATGCCTCGATCAACGCGAGGGTCTGTTCCGTTGTCTGCCCGTAGGCAGGGGAAGCCGCGTATGTCCTCGCTGCGTTTCGGGCAACCCGGTCAAAAGCCGCACACTCTGAGAAGAAAAGCAGGGCGTTGACCGCTATGAGGCCTATGATGAGGGCGATGGGAAGGACAACGAGAAACTCGACGGTCATCTGTCCTCTCTCGCCGGCAACCAGGCAAGGCCCCGTGCATGAGGGCGTGGCTTTTCTACCGTTTTTAAACATCGAGGCTACTCCCATCGCCTTGTCCCCGTAATGGTCACTTCGATGCTGCGCAACATGTCTGCGGCAGACCCTATGATGTCACGTGCGGCGGCAGTCACTGCAGGAGGGAGTGCTATAGTGATCGGGATCGACGGGCCGCCGCCGAAAAGCTCGAATGAGGCGATCACGATATTCGAGCCGATATTCTCGACGCTTTCCAAGGCGGCTGCCTCTAGCTGCGTCACGACCACATCGAAGATGCTCCCCGAACCAGGCCCCTCCAAGGCAAGGTACCTCTGCTTCACCTCGAGAAACCCCGAGGCAAAGCGTGATTCGTCCGTGGCCAGCACATGTGCCGTGTTGATGAGGACGGGTTTCGGGGCGTCGAGCTCCGCCGGTTCGAGGCCACATGCCGAGACCATCTCCTTGAAAGCATTCGAGGCCCACTTCCCGAGCCCGCTCTCACTTGCAAAGGGAATCCCCGATATCGCCTTCTCGATGCCTTCGGTAAGCGCGCTTTGCCCTTTTGTGTAGGCAAGAAGCAGCGACGACCAGAGGTCGAGCACCGTCTGCAAGGCTCCTGCCCCCACAGGAGGCACATCGTCTTTGAAGCCGTCAAGCAACGACGAGATTATGTTTGCCCCCTCCTCGGGCGAATCGCCTACCAGTGCTGCCGCCGATATCGAGGCCTGGGCACCAAGGCTTCCACCAGATTTTACGAAACTGCTCGGAAAGTTTTTCGAGGGTTGGCTTGCCCGGACGTTGGCCACAAGCGCGACCGCGCCGAAGCGGCCGGGCGGGGCAACCTTGATGCGATACGATATCGCCTGGGTAAATGCCTCCTTCGCCTTTTCAAACAACCCGTCTACGAGCTCCTTTACCTTGCCCGCATACGGGGCATACTCATTTCTCGCCTTTTGGTATGCCTCTGCGGCTTCGGCAACTATCCGGTAGTGGTATTCGAAGCCGGTCTCCACGCTTGAGGAGGCGGCGGCGATCTTCCCAAAGCTGCTGACCGAGAACCTGCAGGAAGGGCAGGCCTCGAAACCGCTGCCATCCATTTGGGACAGTGAGCCGGAGCCGATGGCCGTACCCGACACCTGGGGGCAGCCGCCCC
>JAVBQH010000048.1:0-3953 GCA_031549175.1 Raoultibacter sp. | reverse complement strand
GGGGCTATGAACATGCCCATGATGCCCAGCATCATAAAACGGCTCAGGTGAGGCATACGCTCAAAGAGCAGGTCCATGTCCTCGATATTGCGGCTGCCGATCTGGTGTTCGGCGGTGCCGACGCAAAGGAACAGAAGCGATTTGGCCACCGCATGGAACACGATCAGGAAGGTCGCCGCCCAGATGGCCGCAGGCGTTCCCACGCCCGCGCAGGCAACGATGAGGCCGAGGTTGGCTATCGTCGAATACGCAAGCAGGCGTTTTGCGTTCGTCTGGGAGATTGCCATAAAAGAGCAGATCGCAAATGTAAGACCGCCCACCAGGACGACCATGGTTCCCGGAACGACCGAGGCCGCCAGGATGGGTGCGAGCTTCACCAGGAGGAAGACGCCCGCCTTCACCATGGTCGAAGAATGGAGCAGCGCGCTTGTCGGCGTCGGTGCGACCATGGCCCCCAAAAGCCATGAATGGAAGGGCATCTGCGCCGCCTTCGTGATGCCGGCGAAGGCCAGACACACGACGGGGATCATGGCAAGGGACGGGTTGAGCACCCCTTTGAACAGGAATGTCTCAAAGGACAGGGTCTCGAACTGGATGCCGATGAAGAACAGGGCCGCGATAAAGCCGAGGCCGCCAAGGATGTTCATATTGATCTGGCGAAATGCGTTCTTGATGGCCTCGGCGGTCTTCGTATACCCGATAAGCAGGAACGAGCAGACCGTCGTGACCTCCCACGCAGTGAAGAGCCACATCAGGTTGTTTGAGAAGACGACTGCAAACATTGCAGCCAGGAAAAGGAACATCAAAGCGAAGAACACGTTCCTGCGATCCTTCTCTCCAGGATGTTGCGCCTGGTGGTCTTCCATATACCCGAGGGAATAGAAGCAGATGCCCGAACCGATGATGCCGATGATGAGCGTCATCACCAAAGACAGCGAGTCGATATAAAGCCCGAACTCGACATGAAGCCCCTGGGCGAACCCGAACTCGAACACGAGCGCGGCCACTACTTGTACTACTGCCAAAACGCATGCCAACACATTCTTGTAGCGGAGGCCATAGGCGAGGACGCATATGGCGATAATTACGCCAATCGCTGAACAGGCGTAATCTACAACAGGAGAGGAGAATTCAAACAGAACCTTCCCCATTCCGAAGTAGGAGACCGCTAGGACAATGGATGCAATCGCGATAACGGCAGCTGAAACACCGACAATCACATTTCTCGCCTGGTTGTGCTTTATGAAGAGCAGCAGCCCTGCAGCAACCAGCGGGAAAAGGATGAGAAATCCTAGCATACCCACGTGGCTTCCCCTCTCTCGATCAGTTCGTCTAGTATTCTTCCTTACAAAAAAACGACGGATCGCGTCGTCTTCACCCACTTTAACAAAGATTGCTTTATACTCGCGCTAGGTGCCAAATGCATGGGGTTATAAATCGGTAAATGGGATAACGTGCCTAACAGTCCCGACGCTATCGGTCGGATACGGCAGGCAGGCGGCAAGGCTGAAAGGAAGGCTGCCATGAAAGTGGAAACAGTTGACGAATACATAGCAGAGAGTGCGCCCGAGGTCCAAGAGCGTCTAAGATCATTGCGCGCCTTGATCCTTGAATTGGCCCCGTCCGGCGCCGACGAGCGTATGAGCTGGAATATGCCGTCCTATTACCTGGGAACAAGCCCCTTCGTGCATTTCGCCGCCCACAAGCACCATATCGGCCTCTACCCCGGGGTTGCTGCTATGGAGCACTTCGCGAAGGAGCTGGCAGGATATAAGACGTCGAAAGGCTCCATCCAACTTCCGAACGACAAAGACCTCCCCCTTGACCTCGTACGGAGCATCGTTCAATTCAACCTTGACAAAAGGGCGTGAACCTTAACGTCCAAGCATGGATGAATCCTTGGTAACCGAATCGTTGCGAAGGTTTGAGAGTTGCTGCCCGCGCAGTATAATCTGGTATGGAGGCTATGCTGTAGTAATGAGGTGATCTCATGGGTTACAAAAAGGCTTTGGTGGCTTTCGATGGGTCGGATCATGCGATAAAGGCACTTGATGCGGCGCTCGACATGGTTGAAAACGCCTACGTGAGGGATCTTTTGCTGCTCTACGTCACGGAAGGCTCTTCCGATCCATTGCTTGAGGCCTTGTCGAAACGCAGCGGCGTTGTCCTGACCGCATTGGACAAAGACGACCACGACGAGCTGTCACATAAGATCAGGTCCCATATCGGGGGCTTCGAGGAGGCCGTCGACATCCAGATAAAAATCGGCGTGCCCAAAGAGGCGATCCTCTCCGCCGCGCAAGAACAACGCTGCGACCTGATAATCATGGGATCCCGGGGATTCAATACGCTGCGGGAACGGTTGGGCAGCGTAAGCAGCGCAGTGCTGCGTGAATCGTCGGTGCCGGTGCTGATCGTAAAGTAACGCCGGGACATGAGCTCACCTCAAGCCCGGTTGGCTGTATGGAGGGCCTTACAGCCCCCCTGTTATTCGGCAATGAACTCGATGTTCATATCGACCGCCGTGCCGATCCCGTCGACGGTTCCGGCGTTCGTGTACTGCCATATGGCGAAGTCGAACTTGGCGCTTGGCCTTGCTGCGTCATATTCCGCAAACCAGAAGGGATGCTCTTTGAGGGCCTTGAGGTCGAGCCGCGCGGCGTCGCCCTTGTTTCCATAGACCATGGTGTCGTAGCCCGCCGCCTCGATCACCTTGCAGAAAGCCTGGGCGTTCTTTGTAAGCTGGCTTTTCGACAGGTTGTTTGCACGGGCGCCTGCGATCTGTACGGGCTCTTGGTCGAAGGCCACCGGATAGGCAAGCCTCTGCCCGCCAAGGTGGTCGAGCACGAATTCGGCCTCCTCCACGGCCTCCTGCTCGTTTTGCGCCTGCGAGAAGAAATACACGCCCCGTGGAATGCCGGCTTCCGCGGCACCTTCCATATTATGATAGAACCGCTCGTCAAGGTAGATATTGCCTTCGGTTGCCCCTCGGTTACCCAGACGGATGAGGGCAAAGTCGATGCCGTCTCCCGCCACCGCATCCCAATCGATATATCCCTGATGACTTGAGACGTCGATTCCGGTATTCGACGTGAGGGCGCCGTCCGTATAGTAATAGTAGCGGCCATCGACCTTCTCCAAGTTGTTGAAATCGTAAGGGCTTACGTACTCCTCTTCTGCCGGGCCGCATGCCGCCAACAACAGTGCGGCACACAATAGGGAAACGCAGGCGATACGTGCAACCAAGGCTTTCTTCAATCGTCAATCCTCCATCACTCTCCCCTCTACCTTACCAAAGCCCCTGCGGACATGGCACAGGTCCACAGTTTCGACAGGCCCCAGGCACGGGGTGGGACAGTAGGGACAAAAGGGTCTGTCCCTACTGTCCCAAGCTGTGCCCCCCCGTACGCCACCCTTGCAGGCATTTGATATCATATCTGGTAAGAGGCCTGAAGGAGGATGATGGCGAAGAAGCCGGACAAGACAAACGCCATGCGCATGCTCGATGATGCGGGGGCGCGGTATACACATACCAGCTGCGACCCCGGTTTGACCAACGGAGTCGAGGTGGCCACGGCCCTCGGGCTTGACCCGGCTTCTGTCTTCAAGACTTTGGTTGCGGTGGGAAAATCCGGTGGCCATTACGTCTTCATCATCCCTAGCGACCAGGAGCTTGAGCTGAAGAAGGCCGCCCATGCGGCATGCGAAAAGTCAGTGCGGATGATCCCCTTGAAGGAGCTTTTCCCGCTGACCGGCTATGTCCATGGCGGCTGTTCGCCCCTTGGAATGAAAAAGCAGCTCCCCACCTTCATCGATGAAAGCGCCCTCGTGTTCCCCGAGATCAGTGTTTCTGCCGGCCGCGTAGGCACCCAGATACAGGCACCGCTTTCCGAGCTGCAAAAGGCAGCCGACATCACGCCGGCCGACCTCACCAAGACCCGAGAAAAGGGGAC
>JAVBQH010000013.1:0-10655 GCA_031549175.1 Raoultibacter sp. | reverse complement strand
TATGAGCTGGTTCAGCATGTCCTATGTGTTTGCAAGTGCCTTAGGCCCCGCCTTCGGCGTCTTTGTCAGCGACGGGCTGGGATACCTTGCCATGTTCGCAATCGGGGCGGGAGTCGCCGCTGTCAGCTTTGTCCTGGCCATACGCGTGAAAATACCGAGGCTCAACGGCGGGGCACCCTCTCTCAAGATTCGCGGAATCGGGGATTTCATCAGCCTGAAGTGTCTGCCGTTAGCTGCAGTGATCTGCGTGTTCGCCATTATTTGGGGCATTGTGGCAACCTTTATAGTCCTTATCGGGGAAGAACGCGGGGTAATGGGGATCGCACTCTTCTTCACCGTGAACGCCATCGCGCTCTTCTTCACGCGCCCGCCCGCAGGGAGGCTCAGCGACCGGAAAGGCCTGTCGGCCGTCTATTACCCGGCGGCTGTCTTCGAGGCCCTTTCGATCCTGTTGATAGCCTTCTCGCAACAGCTTTGGCTGTTTCTGGTTGCCGCGGTATGCAAGGCGCTGGGAAGCGGAACCGCCTGGCCCTCTATCCAGGCACGTTGCGCCCAGCTTGAGAAGCCTGAGCGTAGCGGCGTCGCAATGTCGACCTTCCTTCTAGGTACCGACATCGGATATACCATAGGCCCGTTGATCGGCGGCGCAATTTCTGCAACGTTCGGATATACGTCGATGCTCTTATCCTGCCTGCCGATATTGGCAATCGGGGTCGCCATCTATGCGTTTTGGTCGCATTGTTCAAAAAGGAGACAGGCAGCCGACAGCGCAAGATAAAAAGTTGCCTGTCTTTGCATTTTCGGGTGAACCTCCTCTGCCGCCCCTGTATTCGATTGTGAAAAGCATCCTTTCTTTCGCATTTCTCTACTGAAAGCCAACCAGATAGGTGTTTTTTTATATTGAAGCGTCTTCCCTTATTGGGTAATGCTACTATTCTTGAAGCATAAGCTAATGAGCGTTTAACGTGTGGGCAAGTGAGATAACGTTGAATAGGAGCTACGATGCAAGTAGGAGTCGGCTACAGCGATAGCCCTGATAGTGCTATCGCCGGCAAGCAAGCAGCTCAATCTGCGCTTGAGCGGGCAGGCAGGCAAGATGCCTGCGACATGGTCTTCCTTTTTGGAGCTGCGCCTCATAACCAAGAAATCCTCAGACAGGCTGTCGCAGAAGAAACGCAGAATACCGACCGTATCTACGGCGGCGGCACGGTAGGCGTCATCACGAACGAGACCTTCGGCTATGCGGGTGACCAGGTGGGTGTCGCCTGTTTTTGGCTGGAAGGGGTCGAATGCGACGTGCTCCTCGACGACGGCCTGCTTGAAAGCGAAGAGGAGACCGGAATCCGCTTGGGCAAACGCCTTGCCGAACAGGGGATCCATGCCGATTCCCCCGCCATGCTTTTCTATGACGCCTTCGACCGTTCGGCCGGCGACGTCCGGATGATCATGGCCACCTGGCTTTTGGCCGGTCTCGAAAAAGGCCTCGGATTCCTTCCCGACCTCACAGGCGCCGGCCTTATGGGAGACCACATCTGCAGCCCAACACGGCAGTTCATCGGCGACAAGATAGGCGACCATTATGCTATGGCACTCGCCTTCGATGACAACGTGCGCATCGACAGCGCCATCATGCACGGTTGCCGGCCAGCGTCGGGGTACTACACCGTTACCAAGGCGGAAGGCCCGGTCATCCTCGAGATCAATGGCGAGCCGGCGATCCCCTTCATCGACAAGCAGCTCGACGGTGCCGTCACCCCTGAACAATACCCCTTCTTCCTCTTGTTCGGCTTGAACAACGGGGACCGCTGGGGCGAGTACGACGAGAACAACTACGCGAGCCGCTTGTGCTTGGGGATAGCCCCCGAGATCAACGGCATTGTCATGTTCGAGCCTGACATGGTGCCAGGAACCGAGTTCCAGTTGATGATTCGGTCCCTCGACCTTCACTATATGAAGCCGAAGATCGAAGAGGTGTTCGAAAACCTGGGAGATCGGGAGCCAGTTTTTGCCATGTATATCGACTGCGCCGGTCGTTGTGCCGGATACGGCGGCATAGACATCGAAGATGCCGTGGTATTGCAGGAGACGGTTGCCGGCCGAGTGCCGCTGCTTGGCCTCTACACCGGGGTCGAGATCGCCGCAATCGGCGGCAAGCCCCGCGGACTTGATTGGACGGGCGTCTTCGTGCTCTTCTCAACGGGGAAGGATGGCGCGAAGCCGGAGCCTAAAGTGCTTGACCAGGAGGTCTGGGAAACCCGCAGCAAGACGGAGGCAGACGAAAGCGCCTCGCTTGAGGCGATGTCGAAACTTGCTGTGCAGAATGCGGCGAAGGCCCTTGAGCTTGACTCGCAATCCATCGCCATCCGCCAAGAACTCGAGCAAAAGCGCCGCGGCTTCAGCCTCCTAGCCGAGCTGGCGGTCTCCATGCGGCAAACTACCGATTACCAAAGCGTCCTTGCAATGGTGACGCAGCGCATCAATGCGGCGCTCCACATGCAGAAGACCATCGTGTTGATGCCTGACCGCGAAGACCGTTTTTCTCCTGCCATCATGCAGGGTTATTCGCGGGAAGACGAGATCGCGTTGGAAAAGAAGCGGTTTGTGATGCCCGAGGAATTCCTTGACTCAGAAAACCCCTTGTTGGTAACGGGGGCCGACGACGAAGGCCTCTATGCGGAACTGCGCGCAGCGTGGGATCTGCCCTTCTTCGTGGCTGCGCCCGTTATCGTGAAGAACGAAGTGGCGGCCATCCTTATTACGGGGCGCGTCATGGAGGCAATGCCCTACAACCTGCGTCTGAGCCGCAGCGACATGGAAACCGTGCAGGCGATCGGCGTCCTGCTCTCGACGGTGCTCGTGTACCAGAGGCTCGACATGGCGGACCGGAAGGCTCGTTTGGACGTGCTCACCGGCCTATACAACCGCAATGCATATGAGCTCGAAGTAGCAAATCATTTGGAGAACGACATCGAAGACAGGATGTACGCCTTCCTGATGGTGGACATCGACCACTTCAAATCAGTGAACGACACCTATGGGCATATGCAGGGCGACATCGTCTTAAAAGCGCTGGCGAACACCTTGCGTGAGAACTTCCGCTCCACAGATGTGGTAGCGCGTCTCGGAGGAGATGAGTTCGCGGTGTTCTGTCCCGCAATCGGAAAGATCGAGCAGGTCATCAGCAAGGTTGAACATCTTCAGGATATGTGGCGCGACCTCGTTTTCACGGCCGAAGACGGCACGAAGTTCAAGACGACGCTTTCCATCGGCATCTCAATCGCACCGCGTGACGGCTGCACCTACAACGAGCTGTTCCAAAAGGCAGACATCGCCCTGTACAAATCAAAGCAGAATGGACGCGACCGCCACACCATATACGACGTGTAAGGAAACCGAGAAAAGGGGACTGTCCCCTTTTCTCGGCCTGGCGGTTAGTGATACAGTTGGTAGAGGAAAACCGTGCCGACATGAGAGCCGTCCATGGACGTTTTGGAAAGCAACATCGACGATATCGCGCTTATCTTCGAAGGGGGAGGCATGCGTGCCTCCTATACTTCCGGCGCGGTCAACGTCTTGCTGGAAAACAAGCTCCATTTCGACCACGTCTATGGCCTGTCCGCGGGCTCGAGCAACGCGGTAAACTACCTTTCGCGCGACATCTGGCGCACGAAGGTCTCCTTCACCGACATCGTCGACGACCCCCGGTTCGGAGGTTGGGGGACCTGGCTTGCGCGTAAGGGCCTGTTCTCAGCAGACTATATCTATCAGGAGTCCTGCAGGCCGGGCTGCAAGCTTCCCTTTGATTTCGAGACCTTCGCCAACAATCCGGCGAAAATCACCGTGCAGGGTTTCGAACGCGATACGGGGAATACGCTCTACTGGCCGAAGGATCAGATGCCGACGCTCAATGACCTGATGGTACGCGTGCAGGCTTCATCCTCCTTGCCGATCGTGATGCCGCCCCCACTGGTGGACGGAAGCAGGTGCTATGACGGCGGGCTTGGAGTCGGGGCCGGGCTGATGCTTCCGCGGGCCATAGAAGACGGCTTCGAGCGCTTTTTCGTCGTGTGCACCCGGCCGCGCGGGTATCGGAAAGGTGAGAACACAAGCCCGGTGCTCGATGCATTCTTTTGGCGGCGGCCTTATGTCCGGGAAGCCCTGCACCGGCGGCCACGTGAGTACAACAGGCAGCTCGACCTGTTGGACAAGCTCGAGAAGGAGGGTCGCGCCTACGTCTTCTACGCCGACGAGCAGATGGTCGACAGCGGCGAGCGCAACCTCGAGAAGCTGCGGGACAACTACCGCAAAGGATACGCGCAGGCACAGCGCGAGCTACCCGGTTGGGCAAAATTCCTCAACAAGTAATGGGCCGGGGGGGGGGACAAAAGGGCCAAAAGGGTGGGGCCCGACTGTCCCACCCCCCCGCCTGGGGGCGTTTACCCCGGGTGTCACACACAATCAAGCGGGGGAAGGCATCTCTTCCGGAAGGGGCGCCTTCTGCGCCTCGGCGACTTCGTCATCGCCGTCGTCTTCGTCCTCCTCAAAAACCGGCGCCTTCGTTGCGGCGTAAACGATCCAGAGAATCGTGCCGATTGCGGCGGTTACCGCACAGAGCGGCGCCACGTTCACCCAAACCTCTTGTGGGCCGATCACATATCCGACGATGGGCGTGCACAAGAGGTTAGAGACCCCTTGGAAGAATATGATGATTGCCATACCGATTGGCATGGTGATACGTTTTGGCATGGTGATAGGAACCATGGACCACACCACACCCGAAGTCCAACCTGATTCAAACCCAAGCAATATCAGGTAATAAGGCAAGTACTCGTAAGGAATCAGGAAGGCGCCGACATAGAAGAACGCCGCAAACCCTGCAACGACCACCATCACCTTGCGTGAGCGGATGGTCTGGAACTTCCCCAAGAGCAATGCGGTGACGATCGCCATGGGAATACTCGCAGCGAAGCCGATGCTGGCCATCGATCCCGCCGTGATACCGGCGGTGGCCTGAGCCTCGCCCATGCCCATACCCGTTGCAAGCAGCTTGTTCAGCTCGATGCCCTGCACATAGGTCGGCACCCAGGTCAACACAGCGAGTGCGGTGAACATCAGGAAGCAGAAGCCCAGGCCGAATATCCACATACGGGGAACCTTGAAACCCTCCACGATGCTCGGACGGTGCACGCCCGCACTTTTCATGGCCTTGTCCTTGTTCGTGCGGGGCTTCTGGACAAAAAGCGCGAACACGACGAAGGCGAGCAAGGCAAGGATGTCACTAAACCACCACCAGGCATGCCAGTTCTGCGAGTTGCCTGTCAGGGCAAGCGCCACCGGAACGCCGATATTGTAGGCAAGTGTGCTGCCAACCACATACCAGAGGTTCCAGATGCCCATTGGCAAGCCGGCCTTTTCCCGGGGAAAGTACATCGAGATGATCGTCGTCGCAACAACCCCCATCATAGCGACGCCGATTCCTTCCAGGATGCGGCCGACAATCAGCTGCCAGAACTCGGCGGAGAGGGCTCCGACCGTGCAGCCAAGCACCATGAACGCAATGCCAATGAGGCCGATGATCTTAGGCCCGAAGCGGTTGAGCAGGAATGCAGAAGGGAACGCCGTGACGATGCCCGCAACCGCGATAACCGACATGAGCCATCCCGTGGTGCCGGGATCGGTGTGGAAGTCGTGCATCAAGGCCGGCATAAAGACGGGGACCTTGTATTGGTTCATGATCACGATGATCCCGCAGAAAAGCATGGCGAAAAGTACGATCCAGCCCTTTCGTTGGAGGTCAGGATCGCCTTTGACGTCCTCGAACGAACGCTTCCCCTTCACCTTCGCCTTGAGCTTTTCAGGGTCACTCTTTTTTCCGTGGTTTGACTCGCCTCTGTGGCCATGCCGTGCTGAAGTGCCCGCCTGCTTGTTCTTCTCGTCCATGAAAGGTCCTTTCTTCCAGTCGCCCTTCTGGAATACAGTCTCTTTGTGCTCTTGCGAAAGCGGTTGCACCTGCTTTTCAAAGCCAGCGCCCAGGCAAGTTTGTCTGGCAGGCATGTACAACCCCAAGATGTCTGCAGTTCCGCAGAACCCTCGCAAGACTCCTCTCTTACTGCAGGTCCTCGAACCCGCATCCGTTGAGGGCGAGTATAGTTCCTCGTGCCCAGAGCCTCTCATACTAAATTGATGAATTTAATGAACAGGGCATGGCGTGGTAATGCTGAATATTTTCTCATGCCTTATGCTTGCGCAGATGAAAGGGACACAGCCCGAAAGGGGATTTGCTCCTTCGACGCCCTAGAAGAAGTTGAGCACCAGAGCGTATTCTCCGAAGGTCACCGGCAGGCGCGCACAATAACTTCGGTAGCCTTGAAATCCCGACAGGAGGATCTTCCGGTCAAGGTCTGCCATGCACCGGAGGAACGCCTCCTCGCATTCGCTTCGGATGCTACACTGTACGATGACGAAGGGCGAGCCCGGCTCGTTGAAGTCCTTGTCGAAGACCTTTACAGGCAGTCCATCCCGCTCGAATATGCCCTCGAAAAAATGGCGCTTGACGTCGACAAAGATATACCGCTCGACAAAGGGGTTGACGGAGTCCAGCAGCATGTAGTTTTTGACCTCGGCATCGTCCATGTCAGCCAGCTTTCATATAAGGCTTTACTGCCATAATGATAGCCGCATATGTTTCCGTGTATCTCCTAAACAAGGATATTATTTAGGCGAAGTGGTGCTAAACTTTATCGGGACATAAGGAAGGGGCACGAAGCAGAGCGTCGAAAAGCAGGGTCTGCCCAGATGCCCAGGTTTTAAAAACACCCAAAGGAGAAACGACATGACGGAAGCCGCTAAACCGAACCTTGATGATTATCAGCTCGACCTCAGTTTCCCGCTGAAGATCGTTATGGACGGTGTGAAAGAGGTCACCGAGGAGGACATCGATTCCGAGCTCTTCGTAATCCTTTTGAACACAAATGAAAAGTCAGGCATGAACAGCATCAGCGACCTTGACGATGCCTGGGTGAAGAAGAACTACCCCGGGCTCAGCGGCATCGAAGAGCTGCGCGCCAACCTCAGGCGCCAGCTTGAGCAAGAAAGCGTCTACAGCACGCAGAACGAGAAGCTGCAGATGATCTCCAACCTGCTTGCCGAGGGCCTGCGTGGCGATATTCCGCAAGACCTGCTCGAGGCCAATATGGGCGTCATACGTGAACGCCGTGAAGAGGCCGCGCTCGAACTCGGGAAGCCTCTTGGCCAGTACCTCATGGAAGAGGGCATCAGCCAGGAAGATTTCTTGGCCGACGTGCTTGAAGAGACCCGACATGAGGTATCGATCGGCATTGCGCTTGACAAATACATCCAGATGGAAGGTATAGAAGTTGCCGAAGAGGAAGTCCCTGATTTCTTCCAAACGGGCGACCGGGAGGCCTTCATGCGTGAGATTCGTGCCAACAATGAAGTTGATCAGGCGCGTGAAGCAGCAGCCCGCATCAAGGCCATGCGCAAGCTCCTCGAAGAAACGGAGCTGGTCGGATCATAAGGCATACTGGCTGCCGGCCACCTGGAAACCTTCTATATAGCAGCCGCACAGCTTGAACCCACAGATGTGAGGGAGGGCATATGATCGCCATTCGGAACGAACGACCTGAGGATTACCGGAGGGTCGAAGAGATTACCCGTAAAGCATTCTGGAACCTGTACTGCCCCGGTGCAAACGAGCACTACCTCGTGCATACCATGCGCGGCCATAAAGACTATATTCCGGAACTGTCTTTTGTGATCGAGGAAGACGGCGAAATCATCGGGAGCATCCACTTTACGCATGCGTGGGTGATAACGCCCAAAGGCGAAGAAATCCCTATCCTCAGTTTTGGGCCGGTTTGCATAACGCCGGAACTGCACCGGAAAGGGTATGGCCGCGCGTTGATTTCGCACGCTATAGAAAACGCGAAGGCCCTCGGATACCGTGCCATCGTGTTGGGCGGCTTCCCTTATCACTACAAGCCGTATGGGTTTGCAGGCTCCAAGAAGTACAACATCGCGATGACAGACGGCAAGTTCTACACCGGAATCATGATGCTGCCTCTTTACGATGGGGCACTCGACACCATTTCGGGGAAGATCAAGTTCAGTGATGGGTTGTATCCGGATGAAAGTGGGTTGGAAGCTTACGAGGCCTCTTTTCCGCCGATGGAAAAAAGGACACTACCCTGCCAAAAGGAATTCGAGCGGGCAGAGGGCGAGTTAGACGAGTGCTCGTACACGTGAAGCGGACTGTTTGTCGGCATCCCCAAAACACATCGGGTCAATGTATATCAGGTAGAGCCAACCTGTCAGGCTTCCTTTGGCGGGGTATTTCTCTTGCAGATCTGATAGCCGAGGTCCGATAGGGCAGAGGTGCTTTTGCCGCACGGATAGATGCAGACCTTCCCACTGTAATTGCAGCGGATAGGCTGAGGACGCACCTGCCCCGAAAGATCCTCGCCGCACGCTTTGCACACGAGGCCCCCTTCGTCGATGACCTCCTGCCTGTCAAAGATAGTGCAGGTCCCGCAAACGGGACATCGCCCTGATTTCTTAGGGGCGGGCTGGCACTTTCCGCAAAAGGGGTTGCATACCCAGCATCCTCCCGGCATGACACCTCCATACTTGTCAGTTGGCTTGCAGCTGCAAAGCTGCTCCTTTCAAGCTAGCATCCCCCGTGTCGGGCGGGTCGCTCGAAGGGGATGAAAAAGCACGGCCGGTTCCATAGGTTTCCTATAGCTTCTAGTATGAGGCTTCACTTCAGAGCGGGTATATCTGCATGTCAAATAGATGTTAGGGCTCATTTTTTTGGCAAAGGACCCGGCGGGCGAGGTAGCGTGCCACATCGCTTCACAAGAATGATTTGCAGCAAAATCACTCTCAGAGCCTATATATGAAACCCGCATAGTCGCTATATTCCTCCCAGAGAGATCCATTGGAATTGCCATGTCTCGCATTCAGATAGGAAATCAAAAGCAGAAATATCGATGATGCAGTCACAGGACAAAGCCAATGGTATTCGGATAACCGGTAAGGAAAGGAGAGGGAGCGCATGAGAGGAAGGGACGAGGAATGGCAACTATGACAAAAGCGGAAAAAGTAGAGAAATACGGGAATAGATGGGGGTATTTGATCAAAGGGTTCATCATGACGATGTTCCTGGGCATCCTGTACGCCTGGTCTATTTTCGTGACACCCCTTGAGCAGACGTTTGGGTGGACCCGTGCGGAAACCACCATCACCTATTCGATCATGATGGTGACCTTTGCCCTTGGGCAGCTCAGCGGAGGCATCTGGGCGGAACGTATTATCAAGAACCAAAAGACGACGATTACGATCTTCAGCTTCTTGCTGGCTCTTGGCTTCTTTATGACCTCGTTTACCACAGAGTTGATTTGGCTGTATATCTGGTACGGCGCCGTCTGCGGATACACGCTTGGCGTTACCAACAACTGCGTGATTTCTGCCGCCCCGAAGTGGTTCCCGGATCGGGCAGGCCTCGCAACGGGCATCATCGTATTGGGCTTCGGCCTTGCCTCGCTTGTCCTCGGGCAGCTGACCAGCTTCCTCATTGGCAGCTATGGTTACGTTGTTGCCATGAGGGTGCTTGCGATCCTGTGCTTCGTGATGGTCACCTGCGTGTCGCTGTCATTCAAGCTGCCCCCCTTGGGCTATGTCCCCGAGGGCTACGTACCGAGCGAGAACGAGTCGTCAGATATCGCAAGCGGCTACAAGCCGACCCAGACGCTTCGGACGCGTCAGTTCTGGATGATCTATGCCTGGGATTTCTGCAACCATTTTGCAGGCTTCATGATCATTTCCCTCATTGCCCCCTACGGCATCCAGATGGGCATGCCGCCCGCCTTCGCGGCGCTTTGCGTGGGCATCTTCGGCCTCTGCAACGGCCTTGGGCGGCCGCTGTTCGGAGCTTTGGGAGATAAGATCGGCAGGAAGCAGGCCTTCATTATCGACAACGCGATCATGGTCGTCGGCATGCTTGCAATCGCCTTTTTGCCACGCATCATGGACCCGACCATGGGCATCGTTGTCGGTGCCGTCATCATGGGACTCTCGTACGGCGGCTCTATCAGCCTCAAGAGTGCCTCGATGCGCACCTACTTCGGCAACAAGTACGTCACCGCGAACTTCGGCCTTATTGCGTCTGACGACCTTCCGGCCGGCATCCTGGGGCCAATGGTCGCAGCGATCATATTCACGGCAGCAGGAACCTATTTCCCCGCATTCCTCGTTGCTGCAGTTGTTTCGGCTGTCGGGATCATCTTCCCCTTCTTTGTTGGCAAGCCTGTGCCTGTGGCAGAGCGTTTTCCCAACGAGGTTGAGGACGACGAGAAGCCGGCCAGCGCCCAAGCTGCTTAAAGGACTCCACCCCAAACCGTGATCATTCACGGTTCCCAGGCCACTGTTTTAAGGCCCCCTGCCGCTCCCGGCAGGGGGCCTTCGTATCCCAGGAACAGCCAGCATGCGGCGGCGTGGTTGGGACGGGGAGACAGGGGGGCAAGCTCGGGACAGACGGCGGCAGGCCTTGGGACAGAGGGGACAAACGGGTCTGCCCCTCTGTCCCAAGGCTGTCCTCCGCAGCCCTTCAGAAGTCCGAGAAAAAGGGACAGTCCCCT
>JAVBQH010000077.1:0-4274 GCA_031549175.1 Raoultibacter sp. | reverse complement strand
CCACAAATTTTCCCCGTGTCCTTTCCTCAAAAAAAGCCCCAGCCTGTGCCCGGGGGGGCCCCCCGATAATGGGGTAGTGCCCCTTTTTCTGGGGCGGCTCCTGACCGTCTCCCTGTTTCGCTCCCTCTGCACGTGCGGCTGGCTCTTTTCGCATCCTTCGACTTGTCGGAACATTCATATTGTGTGCGAAAAACTGGTACAATTTAGGTCACGTTCGCGAAGTTTGGGATTTGAGTTAGGGCAGCCAATGATCGACGAGAAAATGTACCAGCTGGGCAACGAGCCCAATGCCATCCGGGCGCTGTTTGCATATGGGCTGGCACGAAAAGCCGAAATCGGCGATGACAAGGTCTTCGATTTCAGCATCGGGAACCCCAACGTTCCCACGCCACGCGCCGTCAAGCAGGCGATGATAGAGCTGCTTGAGATGCCTCCCACCGAGTTGCACGGGTATACCCCCGCTCCGGGCGACCCCGGCGTGCGGACGACCATCGCCGAGTCAATCAACAGGCGCTACGGTATGGAGTCGACCAACGACAACTATTACCTCACGGCAGGAGCCGCCGCTGCCTTGGACATCTCGATCAATGCCGTCTCAAACGCAGGCGAGGAATTCATCGTGGTGGCCCCTTATTTCCCAGAATACAAGGTGTGGATTGAACAGGCGGGTTGCACCTGTGTCGAAGTACCCGCCCGTGATGTGGACTTCCAACTTGACCTCGCCGCCATCGAGCTTGCGGTCAATGAGAGGACGAAGGGCGTCATCATCAACTCGCCCAACAACCCCGTGGGTGTCGTGTATACCGAGGCAAACCTCAAGGGGCTTGCCAAGATACTCAATGCAAAACAGATGGAGTTTAGCAGAAACATCTTTCTCATCAGCGACGAGCCCTATCGCGACATCGTCTATGAAGGCTTTGAGGTCGCCTTTATCCCGACCATCTACGACAATACCATCGTCTGCTACTCCTATTCGAAATCTTTCAGCATGCCCGGTGAGCGTATCGGCTATATCTACGTAAGCGAACGCATGCCGAACGTGCAGCGCGTATATACGGCGGTATGCGGTTCGGGACGCGCCCTCGGCTATATCTGCGCTTCCTCGCTGTTCCAGTTCGCCATTGCCCGCTGTATTGACGAACCGGCCGACGTCGAGGCCTATGCAAAAAACCGCGATCTCTTGAAATTCGGCCTGTCAGAGCTCGGATACACCTTCGTCGAGCCCCAAGGTGCCTTCTATCTATGGGTGAAGTCGCTTGAGCCGGATGCCATTGCCTTCGCCGAACGTGCGAAGAAACATGAGCTATTGCTTGTGCCCTCCGACTGCTTCGCCTACAAAGGCTGGGTGCGTATCGGATACTGCGTGAACAAGCAGGTCATCATCAATGCAATGCCCGCCTTCAAGGCTCTTATCGAGGAGTATTCCGCCTCGCCTGCCGGCAGGTGAGGCTCAGCTGAAGCTGGCTGGAAGCACTCAGGACGTATATTTCTCCATGTAGTCGAGGATTTCCTGCCGTGAATGCATGCCCGTGTTCGCATAGATGCGTTTGATGTGGGCATGTGCGGTAGAAGGCGAGATGAACAGTTCCTCAGCCACGCGTTTCTGCGTGAAACCCATCGCATACAGCGAAAGCACCTCCATCTCGCGTTTTGAAAGCAGGAACTGCTTGCCCATTTCCTCGGCATTATGCTGCATGAGCTTAAGCCGTGCCGAAGACAGGCTGTCATCCTCTTCAAGCATGAAAAGCTTTTCAAAGGCACCCCTCTTCTTACGCACCGCCTCGACTTCGCGGAGGCTGTCCTTGCGCATGATTCTCAGGAACTGGGTGTAGACCACTTGGGCAGACAGCATCAAGGCTCCCGCCATGAAAGCGTTCATAAGCAGGTCGTTCGCCGCAAAAGGATAGACCTGCAAAAGCGCAAGCCGCGCGATGGCACGAAAACCCAGCCATATGAACCAGCCTATGATGGCGTAGAAGTAAGGGTCGCGCTTCCCATAGCTCATAAAGGCAATGATGAGGTACCACATAAAGCCCGAAAGCAAGGTGTTCAGCGTGGTGGTGAACACGGCCCCGATGTCGAGATGGGTGGGAAATGCCGCATAGGTTATCAAGGCAACACAGGCAAGGAATTGCATGACCACCCAAATGCCGACTGTCATGACCTGGTGTTTGAAACGAAGAACTGCAAGCAAAAGGCATCCGCAGACGAGCAAGGTCAGGACAAAGGTGGCCGTCCGCGTGATGGCCGTGAACTCAATGGGCAGCCCGCTGGGATACCCGCGCAAAAGGCCGATGACCAAAGAAAGACAGGCAACGCCGACTCCGGTGGCAAGCAGGAACAGCCTGTCGGAAAAGAAGCCCTTTGCAAATCCGAAATAATCGGTCGCCTCTTCCGGCGAATCGAGAAGATAGGGCTGCGTGCCCCGTTGTGCCCAAATCATAGAGGGCAGCTGGAGCAAGGTGAGGCCGACAACCAAAGATTCGCAAACCCAGCTAGGAAGCCAGCTGCAGGCATAGATGACGATCTCGCTTAAGAACAGGGCCGAAAAGACGAACACGGCGGTTGTCGTCGAGCTTGACTTCCGGGCTCTTCGAAGCCAGTAGAACAAGGCGCCGGAAGCAAACAAGGCAGAAAAGGCCGAAAGGATCAGCCTGCTCAGACCGCCATGGAAGCCAAGATAGTCGAGCACGGCCATACTGCACACGATCGCCGCCTCGGCGATGATGCAAAGCCGCATAAACCGGTTGACCCAGGTTTTTTTCATAGCCGGCTTGCGGCAAAAGTGGACTATCAGCAAGATGCCCATTACAAACAAGGCTGCGATCATGCTTCCATCAGTGAAAATACCTTCATCAGTGCTGGTAAAGCTGCCATAGTTCGTAACGACGAGGGAGATCCTTGCACAACCAAGCCCGAGGACGCAAGGCCACAAGGGAACGAACATCTTCAAGACTGCCGAGAACGTATCCCTATAGGAAGAGGGACCTATTGTCCGTGCCGATGTCTGTGCGCCTGCCATCAGTGCATCCTAATGAATGGAGAAGTCAGGAATGGGGTATGAGAAGAGGGCTCCTCTGCCGCCACAGAATACCTCCTTCTGTAATCAATGGTACGCAGATATGCCGCATGAAACAAGCAACGTAGCATGATGTAACTGACTTGCAACAGAGGGGTAACTATTTTCCAAGTGCTTTTCAATAAGCCGACCTTCAATAAGTTCTATTAATAACGATATGGGAAAACGTTCCCAGAGAAGGATTCTAGCATAAGTAAGATTCGACCCCTATCCCTAAACGGAACAAAGCCCGGGGAGCCTTGCCATGCGTGAGGCAAAATCCCGTTATTGGGAGAGGCCGGCGATACGTCCGGGTTGCCGGCAGCCTTGGCTTCCGCATAAAACTTGGCCTAAAAAGAAGAGAACGCCCTGGGATGGCGGGGGGCGTTCTCAAACAGAGTGGCCCGTAGGTGCTCTATGGCATGTCCTATCGGGTGACAAAAACCATTATGCTGCTTGAAGGAACAATACCATACCCTTTTTAAGGGTAAAGTAGTATAGTTGCAGGTGAATGCTACTTTTATAATTTCAATATGTGTACATTCTTTGTTGACAGATGGTAAGGGACAAAAGATAAGCAACGTAGTACCATTTAGAGGTGAACCTGTAGGAACCGATCAAGCGAAGGGATATTTTTATGGACACCAAAGTATATGAGCTGCTGAATGATCAAATCAATAAAGAACTCTACTCCGCCTACCTGTATATGGATTTTGCCAACTACTACGCCGACGAAGGACTGAACGGTTTTGCGAGTTGGTACATGATCCAGGCCCAAGAAGAACGCGACCACGCCTTGATTTTCCGCAACTATCTTCTTGAGAACAGTTGCAAGGTCGTCTTGAAGGCCATCGACCAACCTGACAAGACCTACGGCAGCTTCCTTGAGCCGTTGGAGATGGGGCTCGAGCATGAGAAATATGTGACGGCGCTCATCAATGCCATCTATGAGGCCGCCTCAGATGTCCGCGATTTCCGTACCATGAAGTTCCTCGACTGGTTTATCGAAGAGCAGGGAGAGGAAGAGGCGACGGCCGACGACATGATCACCCAGATGAAGCTCTTCGGCTCTGATCCGAAAGGCCTTTACGAACTCGACCGAGAGTATGCGGCAAGGAGCTATTCCATGCCTTCACCGTTGGTGTCTGAAGGATAAGAAGGGGGACGGGTGGCAGGCCATTGGTCAAATGAGTTTGTGCCAAAGCCAGCCACCCCG
>JAVBQH010000020.1:0-6550 GCA_031549175.1 Raoultibacter sp. | reverse complement strand
GGGGTTGGGGGGGGGGGTTTGGCAAAATCTTCCACCCCCCGTTGTCCCCCCCCCCCCCCCCAACGCCGCCTTCTGTCCTTTGCGCCCCTATGCGCGAATGCGTTAGAATCGGGGTTTGAGACATGAATAAGCAAAGGATGGACATGGATTTTGATGCGGTAGCCTATCTTAACGAGCCCCGATGGCAACAGTCGCGCCTCGGCTTGGAGCGCATCGCCGTGCTGTTAGAAGGGCTGGGAAACCCGCAGGATCGCCTGAGGACCGTGCATGTGGCCGGCACCAACGGCAAAGGGTCGACCTGCGCTTTCATCAGCTCGGTACTCAGGGCGGCGGGATACCGGACAGCCCAGTTCACAAGCCCCTACGTCACTGAATTCGCCGACCGCATACGCATTGATGGCGAGAACATCCCGGCCGGCAGCCTCCAGGCTATCACGCTCGAGGTCAAGGCGGTCGCCGATACCATGGCCGACCATCCCACCGAGTTTGAATTGATGACCGCGGTGGCCTTCCTGTATTTTGCGTCCGCGGGCTGCGATATCGCAGTGATCGAGGTCGGCATGGGGGGCAGGCTCGACTCAACCAACATCATCTCGAAGCCGGAGCTCTCGGTTATCACGCATATCGGTCTCGACCACGTCGATCAGCTGGGTGAAACCATAGCGGCAATCGCACGGGAGAAGGCGGGTATCATAAAACCCGGCGTGCCGGTTGTCACCTGCCAGCAACCCGAGCAGGCCCAAGCGGTGATCGAAGAGGTAGCCGAAGGGAGGGGCGCCCCTTTGACCGCCGTCCAAGGCGCACGCCTTTCATCCCGCCGTGAGACGCATGGGCAGATGCAAACCTTTGACTACAAGCAATATCAGGGGTTGGAACTGGCTCTTCTCGGAACCTTCCAGCCTGAGAACGCCGCCCTTGCGATCGAGGCGATCGAATGCCTGCGTGAGAAAGGGTTCGACATCCCCGATTCCGCGCTCTACCAAGGGTTGGCCGAAGCATCGTGGCCAGGCCGTTTCGAAAGAATCGGGGAAGCACCTTCCTTTATCGTCGATGGGGCTCACAACCCATCGGCTGCACGCGAGCTTGCCGCCTCTCTGGAAAAATGGTACGGCCAGGCGAAAGTCGTGTTTATCATCGGCGTGCTCAAGGACAAAGGCTCTGCCGAGATGCTTCGTGAAGTGGTCGGTTTAGCCCGAGCATTCGTGGTCATCGAACCGCCCAACGAGCGTGCGCTGCCTGCCGAACAGCTTGCGGAGCTTATCAGGGAGGAGGGCGCGCGCGCGGGTGGGCAAACCCCCGCCTGGGCAGACCCGTATATCGCTGCATCGATCGAGGATGCCGTCTTCTCGGCACAAAAAACCGCAGGCAAGGAAGGTGTCGTGTGCGCCTTCGGAAGCCTCTATACGATTGCGGCCCTGAAAAAGGCTTACGAGGAAATAGTCGTGTGAGGGCCCGGCTTGGGGCAGGGGTGGGACAAAAGGGCCCGCCCCAAGCCGCCCCAAGCCGCCCCAAGCCGGGCCCTCACACGGTCTGTGTGCATTTGGTTGCTTCACAGGGGAGCATGCCGCCTTGGTTTGGTGCTTCGTCTATACTGGAAAAGGTCAATCCCGAGTATCTCGGATGGGCTTGGGCGGCGTCAAGTTCTGAACCTGGTCAGGTCCGGAAGGAAGCAGCCATAAGGAACCGCTGACGAGCGCCCTTGCCTATCCGGGATACTTGCTTGTATGAGAAGCGTTCGCATAAGGGCAAGCTGCATGGATATCATCAATTTCTTTATCAACCTGCTGAAGGATCCCCGTTCAGCCATTGCTGGTTGGATCATCGCACTGGGACCGATCTGGGTCTATACGCCGCTTTTCCTCATTATCTTTTGCGAGACGGGTCTTGTCTTCACCCCGTTCCTTCCGGGCGACTCGCTGTTGTTCGCCGCCGGGGTCTTTTGCGCCGACGGGGGAGGACTCAACATCTGGGCTGCACTCATCATCTTCAGCGTAGCCGCTATCCTGGGCAACACCTCGAATTACTGGATAGGCCGCGGCTTCGGCCATGCCATCATCGATTCGGGGAAGGTCAAATCGTTGACGCCCGAGCGGATCGAAAAAGTACATGGCTTCTTCGAGAAATGGGGGGCGCTCGCAATCGTCATCACGCGCTTCTTCCCCATAATCCGCACCTTTGCCCCCTTCATCGCAGGGACCTCGAATATGAACTTTGCAAAGTTCACCGTGTTCAACGCTTTGGGCGGTGTCTTATGGGTCTCTATCTTCACCCTCCTCGGATACTTTTTCGGCGGGATTCCTTTCGTGCAGGAGCACTTCGAATGTATTATCATAGCTATCGTGGTGATCAGCTTTGTGCCGACCGTCGGCGGCCTTATCAAGGCGAAATTCGGGAAGAAGAAGCCCCAGGCGTCCGAAGAGCCTGCCGAGCATGGCGTGAACGCAGAGTCTGTCGCCGAAAGCGAATAGCGTGGCCTGAAGGACACGCATCGCCAAAGAGGGCATGCGCGTAGTATCATACGCATACAACACAAGCTTTTAAACGAAGCTTGGCCAGGCAAACAGGGAAAGACAGGCTATACGAATGGCAGAAGCGCTCTATAGGAAATACCGCCCGCAGATTTTCGAAGACGTCGTGGGCCAAGAGCATATCGAACGAACACTGAAAAACGCAATCGAGCAAGACAAGGTAAGCCACGCCTACCTGTTCTGCGGCCCGCGCGGCACCGGCAAGACAACTACGGCGCGCTTGCTCGCGAAAGCCCTGCTGTGCGCTGACGGCCCGACTGCCGAGCCGGACGGGACCTGCGAGAACTGCCTGGCCGTGGCCAACGGCACCCACCCCGACGTATACGAGCTCGACGCCGCAAGCCGTACCGGAGTGGAAAACGTCCGTGAGGAAATCATCGGACGCGTTGACTTCGCCCCGACAAGCGGCCGCTACAAGGTATACATCATCGACGAGGTCCACATGCTTTCGACGGCGGCCTTCAACGCCTTGTTGAAGACCCTGGAGGAACCGCCTTCCCATGTGGTGTTCATCCTCTGCACGACCGACCCCCAAAAGGTTCCCGAGACCATACATTCCCGCTGCCAGCGCTTCGACTTCCACCGCATATCCGCGGAGGCCATAGTCTCGCGGCTGGGGGCTATATGCATGGCTGAAGAGGTCGAGTTCGACGGCGACGCACTCGACCTGATAGCCTACCGCGCTGAAGGCGGCATGCGCAACGCGCTGACCTCGCTTGAGCAGCTGATCGCCTTCGGCGAAGGCAAGGTAACCCTCGAAACGGCCGAGCGCCTGCTCGGCTCCGTCGACTCAAGCGATATGAACGAGATCGTCTCCGCTATAGGGGCGCGCGATGTGGCTGCCTGCTTCAAATGGGTGGCCGATTTTTCCGAGACCGGTGCCGACCTCGCACAATTCGTACGTGACCTGGCTGAACACTTCCGCAACATGTACGTGCTCACCCTTGCGGGCGACGACACGGTGCTTGAGGTCAGCGAAGCGGTGCGCCGCGAACTGACGACCGAGCTGCCCCAATTCGGACCAGAGCGGCTTGCCCGCATCCTTGGTGTGCTGGGCGATCTCTCCTCTGAGCTGCGGACGGCCATGAACCCGCGCATGAGCTTCGAGATAGCCCTGACCCGCTTGGTGCGCCCCGAATCAGACCTGACCCTCGAGTCTTTGGCCGAGCGGGTCGAGGCGTTGGAAGCAGGCCAGGCGGCGACAAGCACTGTCCAACAGGCGCAAGGTGTCGAAACCCCGCCGCCCGCCGCTCCTCCAAGCGAGGCCGCCCCCCTGGTTGAAGAGCCCGGTGCCCCCGTGCGCGAGCCGGCCGGCCAGCAAGCTCCAAGCCCGCTCCAAGAAGAGGGGGAGGCCCAATCCCCGCAAACCCCTGCCGAGGCCTGTGCGCCGAGCGAGCCTGCGCCGCAGTCGGCCGCATTGTGCGAGCCGGGCGTGACCGGCCTTGCCAACCCCGCCACCTTGCAACGCATCTGGCAGTCGACCCTGCAAAGCATCAAGAAGGAAAAGGCGGCCTATGCCGTGCTGTTCCTCAATACCAAGCTCAGCCTGGATCCGAAAAGCGGCGAGGTGGTCATCGAGTTTCCAGCTGAAAACACCTTCGCCTTCTCGGCGGTCCAAAAACCTGAGGTCAGGAGCCTGGTGTCAGAATCTCTGAGAAATGCGGCAGGCAATGACGTCTCCTACCGTTTCATGCAGGGCTCGACCGTGATACTCCAGGAAGAGGCGCACGCCCCCGCTGAAGCTCCCGCGCAGACCCTTGCGACCAATGTGCCTCCCAGCGCTGAGCCTGCGGCTGCTCCAGATTCCCCAAGTGTGAAGCCTGCGGCCGCAGAGGTATCCGAGCCGCACAGGGAAGCCCAGGCAAACCCCGTTCAGACAGATGAAATCCAGGGCGCGAGAGCTCAGACGCCCTCTTCGCCCGCACCGATGGCGGATGTTGCGCCCGAACCTGACCTGCCTCTGCTTGATATCTACGAATCGTATGACGACCCTTCGGCTGGGGCAGGGGATTTTCTGCCCTCAAACTCTCAGACAGGTAAACCCGAGCCTGAAGAATCCCCCCGTCAAGTTGCAGCCCCGGCAGACGGCGAAGAGGAAAGGCTGAAGGCCCAACTCTTCCAGGATTACGGCGCAGGGGTTGTGTTTGAAGAGGTCGAAGAAGAATAGCGCGCTGCCTAAAACGGGCGCATACACCAAAGGACCCAACAAAAAGGAGATAGACATGGACATGAAGAAGATGATGAAGCAAGCCCAAAAGATGCAGATGGAGCTTGCCAAAGCCCAGGAGGAGATCAAAGAGCTCACCTTCGAGGCGACTGCCGGCGGCGGTATGGTGAAGGCTGTGGCACAAGGCGATATGACGATTCAGAGCCTGAGCATCAACAAGGACGCGGTCGATCCGGACGACGTCGAAATGCTTGAGGACATGGTCACGGCTGCCGTGAACGAGGCCTTGCGGGGGGTTAACGAGATCGGCTCATCCCGCCTGAACTCGGTGACCGGCGGCATGAACATCCCTGGAATGATGTAGGGGCGCGCCCATGCATGCGGCGCCTTCCATCGTGAGGCTCCTTGACGAGCTCGAACGGCTTCCCGGCATAGGGCCGAAGTCGGCCCAGCGCATCGCCTACTGGATACTGAACTCTGACAAGGAGGCTGCGCTGCGCCTGTCGGCAGCCATCGCAGAAGTCAAGGAGACGGTCCATTTCTGTTCGCGCTGCTTCAACTACGCCGAAGACGACCTGTGCGAGATATGCTCGTCCACGAAGCGTGACCAGGGTA
Source organism: Raoultibacter sp. (assembly GCA_031549175.1). GTDB lineage: Bacteria > Actinomycetota > Coriobacteriia > Coriobacteriales > Eggerthellaceae > WRIS01. The sequence continues at coordinate 1,240 of JAVBQH010000020.1, read as the reverse complement.
TTATCTGCGTGGTCAGCGAGCCTCGGGACATCCCTCCCATTGAGAGGACGGCAGTGTTCTTCGGAGGATACCATGTGCTTGGGGGGGCGCTCTCGCCTATGGAGGGCGTAGGGCCTGACGACCTCCACGTTGCCGAGCTCATGCGGCGCCTTGGGGAAGAAGAGGTCACGGAAGTCCTTTTGGCAACCAACCCGAACGTGGAAGGCGAGACGACGGCAAGTTACCTTGCCCGGCTGGTCAAGCCGCTCGGCATCACGGTCACCCGGCTTGCAAGCGGCCTTCCGGTCGGCGGCGATTTGGAGTTTGCAGACGAGGTCACCCTTGGCCGGGCGATCGAGGCACGGCGTACGGTCAACTAATAAGACGCCCGGAGGCGTCTTATCGAAAGTCGAAGAGTTCTGCCCCCTCCAAAAAAAACAGAACTCCCCACTTTCGGGTCACCGAAATATCTATGAACTTCGGCTGCGCTCCATTATACAGCCTTGCAGCATGTATTTTAAGAGATTTTTTCTCATTTTATCTACCCAGGTGAAGTGATTAAAACAAGGTTTTGGCCCGCTTGGTGCGGCGTTGGGGTTCGCGAGGCTTTGCTTTGTGACGAACAGGTCTTACATGCTATACTCGAACATCTCGAAAGGAGGGCGGACATGACGGTACAGGTTCCCAGTCCAGCAATTTCCGTCGTCGGCAGGCATAACTCCGGTAAGACGACGCTTATCGAGCAGCTGATTGCAGAATTGGTGCGCCGCGGCTTTGACGTGGGCAGCATCAAACACCACAGCCATGTCGGCTTCGACATAGACTACCCGGGGAAAGACTCCTACCGCCATCGGGAAGCGGGGGCATCGGAGACAGTGATCGCCGCTCCAGGGCAGATCGCTTCTATCAAAACGATTCCTGGCGAAATGGAATGCGCCGACATCCTGAAGAACATGCCCGGCCACGATATCGTTATTGTCGAAGGATACCGAAAAAGCGGCCTTCCGACGCTGGAGCTTATGCGCTCCGGCAACGATGCAGATAGCCGCGTTGCCGAGGTCTTTTCCGAAGGGGCAGAGAAAGGCTGGGCGCTCGGAACAGACTTTACCCAGATGACACGTGGTATTGCTGAAGCCCAGGAAGATCAGGACCTGCCCGGTTCTGCAGCCGGGGTTCCCGAGGCCGTGCAGGCAAGCTTTACCGTGCACGAGCCCGACTACGCCGATATCTCAAACAAGCTGCCCACTTCAGAGACGGTGGG
>JAVBQH010000121.1:0-29375 GCA_031549175.1 Raoultibacter sp. | reverse complement strand
GTAGTTCTGGCCGAACTCGTAGGCGCTGTTTGCGGGTACATCGTTCCAGAAGGCCCCTTGCCTGAGGTAGTCGAGGCGCTCCGTGTATTCCGCCTCGGTAGTTGCGTCGAGAAGGTTCCCTGCGTTCTGGCTGACCTGCATGTCCTGGATGAGGCGCACATAGGCCATCTGGGTCATATCCTCGTGGAGGGGGTCGACTACGACGCCTTGGAGAATCCCGCTGTAACTGTCCCAAGCGATTGCTTCCTGTGTTGGATAGCTCAGAGACGCCGGAAGCACCAGAAGGGCCGCCAGCAAGAACCCGACCAGCTTCCTGCCGCCGGAAAACCGCTTCAAAACGGCATGTGGTCTTGCTTTTTTATTCATTGTGCTCACCTCATAACCCCTGTTACGACCTTGAGTATACAGGGGGAGGCACCACAAACCTACACCAAGGAGGCAGGTGCAAAAGGCCGGCCTGGGGCTATTGCCCGCCACCTGCCTTTTGCGCGAGGTGGGCGTTCGCCGTTTCAGCCCACTCGTAGTTCGACATGAACTCGCCCACATACATCCTGGCCGCCGTCTGGTCTCCCGCCAGGAAGGCGTAGTAGTCGCAGTCTAACAATTCCGGGTGGAGGGCAAGCGAGTTGAAGCTGCGTTCGACAACGCTTTCCCAGCCTGCTTCCGAAAGCGTCTTGATGAGGGAGGATATCAGCGTCTGCATCTGGTTGCCGAGCGAACGCGTGTATTCCCTGTCGCCATACAGCACCGCGCAAAGCTCGCGCACCGTGCACCCGGTCCCCCTCTTCAAAACCAGGTAGGCAAAAAGCTCTTTCGCCTTGCTGCGATAGAAGTGCAGCGGCTCGCCTTTGATCAGCACCTCGAAGTTGCCGAAGGTCTGTACGAGCAGCCTGTCCGACCCGCTTGGGGGCAGGGGGTGTCGGAGGTTTTGCACGGAGCGGCTGATCGCACCTGCCGTGACGGGCTTCAGCACATACCCGCTTGCGAAGACCTCGAACGCGTCCAAGGCATATTCGGCGAAGCCGGTGACGAAGATGATGTTGATGCCTGGCTGCAGCGCCGAAAGCTGGCGGGCAAGCGATATGCCGTCCATCCCGCCCATCTCCACATCGAGGAAGGCGATGTTGACCGGGGCTTCTTCGGCAAAGAGCAATGCCTCCGCAGGTTTCTGGAACCCTTGGACGTACGCCTCATCGAACACTTGGCCCACGGTCTCCACAAGGTCTTTTAAGGCGAGCCTCTCATCATCGACCACAATGATGTTCATATCGTCACTTCCTCACCGGAATACGGATCGTAACCTTCGTCCCTTCGCCGACAGCACTTTCAACCTGCAGGCTCCCCTCGTAAAGACTTGCCAGCCGGTTATGGATGTTCTCAATGCCGATGTGCGAGCGATTCTCGTCAAGGGGCTGCGAGGGGTCGAAGCCGATGCCGTCATCTTCCACTTCGATCACCACGTGGTGATCCTCCAGACGCGTGCGTATGGACACCGTGCCGCCGCCTTCCTTGCGGACGATCCCATACCGGACGGCGTTTTCAACAAGGGGCTGCACGGTAAGCGCCGGAACAAGGAAGTCGCTGTAGCCGATGTCATACTCCACACGCACCCGGTCGTCAAAGCGCTTCTGCTCAAGGGCCAGGTAGTTCTCTATGTGGCCCAGCTCGCTAGAAAAGGGGATGCCTCCTTGCAGGGTGAGCGAATCGAGGTTTGCCCGCAGGTAGTGTGAGAACTCGACGACCGCCTCCTTCGCCTTGGGAGGGTCTACGTCGCAGAGCTGTTTGATCACGACAAGCGCATTGTAGAGGAAGTGCGGCTGTATTTGGCTGAGCATCACCGATATCTTGCTCTGCATAAGGTCGTTCTCGAGCTTCTGGATCTTCCGTAACTGAAAGAGCTGGTCGTTCACATAATAGAAGATGACCGAGAAGGTCGTCGCCACCCAGGCGACGGAGATGCCGTAGAAGGCAAGCTGGAGCGCGCCAGCGACAAGCGGTGGAACAATGAAGAAGAGGTGGTAGCGGCACAGCTGCCGTTCCTCTTTCGTGATGTCAGGGTTGCCTATTTTGGAAAATGCCAGGCCACCCGTCCAAATGAGGTAGAGGAACCCGAAGATGAAGGAGAGGGGCATCAAGGCCCCGCGTTGGTAGAGGTTGTGCTCGTCAAAGGTGAAATACCAGCCGCTCCAGATATTTATGATGCACAACACCACATTTGCTGCAAAGAAGCCCAGATAGAGGGGAAGATGCCTTCGCAGTCGGGCGGTATCGGCAAAGAGCCGGTAGTCGGTATAGACCAGCCACACCATAAAAGGAAGCGGGATGGTGGCAAAGGATACGAAGGTCGCACCGGCGTTCAGGATGGCGGCACCATCAAAAGTCCGCCCGTTCAGCCACCAGGCAAAGGCGTCGGCCGCCATGGCCACGATGACGCTGACCACCAAGAAGTTGAACAGACCCCTGCCAAGGCGGTCGCGGCCATACTCAGACCGGTTTGCCTGGAACAGGATAAGGATAAGCAGCGCTATCGCAAAAAGATAGGTCTCAAGGTATGCGGTAACAAGCAGGCCAGATTCTGTCGGCATAGGGATCCCGAACCTCAATCGCAATGCAGGGGTGCCATCAACCGGCCAGACAAGGCAGGATGATGCACCGTTTCATTGTAACGCAGATTGCAGGTGCCGCCAAAAACCTGACTGTTCACGCGGGCGAGGCCTGTGTGGGACAAAAGGGACAGACCCTTTTGTCCCACTTTTCCCAGGCTTTGTGCCGGTCAGGCACCTAGCCTTTGCTGCGCTTGAAGAGGATGTTGTTCGTCTCGAGCCAGCTTTCCACGGTGCCGGTGTCGAACCCGTCGGTCGGGTCGATGACGAGCGCATACATCTCTTCTTCCTTGAGCACGGCGTCAAGCGCATCGGTCAGCTGGATCTCCCCACCGGCGCCGGGCTCGACATCTGCCAGAAGCTCCATGACGCGGGGGCTTAAGAGATAGCGCCCGAAGACGGCAAGGTTCGACGGGGCATCCTCACGCGCCGGCTTTTCGACGAGCGAGTCGATCTTCCAAACGCCTAGGGACACCTCGGCTCCGGCGATTACACCGAAGCGGCTGACCTCTTCTTCCGGCACGGGCAGCACCGCGATCACGCTGGCGCCGCCGCGCTCATCCGATATCTCCTTCATGCGGGGAAGCATCTTGTTGTCGGGCACGAGCACGTCGCCGAGCAGCACGAAGAAGGGCTCGTCGCCCGTCTTCTCATGCGCGCAGTATACGGCATGGCCAAGGCCTAAGGGCTCGTCTTGGTACACGTAGCTGACGTTGAGGTTCCCCACATACTCGACGGCATCGGCATAGGCGTCCTTGCCGCGTTCACGCAGCGTCGCCACAAGCTCGGGCGCCGGGCTGAAATGATCTTCGATGGCCTTCTTTTCGCGGCTGTTGATGATGACCACCTCATCGGCGGATGACGCGAGGCCTTCCTCGACCACGTATTGGATGGCAGGGCGATCGACGACCAGCAGCATTTCCTTCGGCTGTGCTTTAGTTGCCGGGAGGAAGCGCGTGCCCATTCCAGCAGCGGGGATCAAAGCTTTCATGTTGGAAGACCTTTCTGGTACCTAGAATATAGTTCGGGTTTCGTGCAATTGTACTATAGAGTGCAACGGGTGGGGAAAGCGACAAAAGGGGACAGCCGCTTTTTCTCATTTTCCTCGGAGTAACGTGGCGCGCATTTCACTGGGGCGCTTGCCCTACTAATGCGAAAAGCGGCTGTCCCCTTTTGTCGCTTTTTCTGGGTAATTTGACAAATTTCTATGTTGCGGGGAAAATACGTTTTCGCGGAAACGCACATAATCTGGGGACGTAGCTCAGCTGGGAGAGCGCGGCGTTCGCAATGCCGAGGTCGAGGGTTCGATCCCCTTCGTCTCCACCAGAGAATTTACAGGGAGCCCTTAGGGGCTCCCTGGTTTTATGAAAGCGCTCTTTGGCTGTTGGCACTACCCCTTGCCCGCTGTTCGGGCGATTCGCTTGGCAAGCGCCATGATAGTGAGGATCGGCGGATTTCCCAAGGAATTCGGGAAAAGCGTCGCATCGGCAACATAGAGGTTTTCCGGCAGCCCCTGCGGCCTCATGGTAGCCGCATCTCCTTCGACAAGCGGCAACATTCCTCCTGGATGCCCTGCGTTGAGCGTGCCCAGAAACACGTCTTCCTCCTTGACACCTACTGCGCCAAGGATGTCGTGGCAATCCGCAACGGCGCTGCGAAGCGTTTCGTGGTCGGCCTGGGTCAGCACCTTTTCGATGCCGTCAGCGGAGCTTGCCCCCGCACAATCATCTGCAAGCTTGATCATGATGCTAATTATGTTTTGGGAAGGGAGGCGCCAGTGCTTGTTGAAATAGAAGCTTAGGTAGTCGAAATAGGGCGAAAGGATGTAGCCATCCCTTTGGGCCGCAAAGGGCATCGGCAGCTGCCTATCCAAACCCGCTTTTTCAAAGGGCGCCGCAACGCAAAGTACCGGATCGACGAAAAGCCTCCTCTCGCATGTTATCCCCGAGTTCTCCAAGATGATCGGCGACCCTAAGCCGCCCGCAGCTAAAACGATGACATCTGCCTCTAGGGTTTTCGTTGTCCCCCGCTCCCGGTACACCACCCTTCGCGCCCTACCTCCCTCGATCTCGACCTTTTCGACAGGGCAGCCTGTCAAAAGCCTCGCCCCCCTGCGAACCGCTTCTTCAAGCAGCTGCCTGCTGTCCCATTTTGCCTGGTAGTTGCATCCAAGGACACAGTGCCCACAGCGGACGCATTTTTCGGCGTCGAGCATTTTCGGAAGCGGCTGCGGATCCATCCCCAAGACTTCGAACGCCTCGAAGAGCTGCTCGGTCAATGCCGACCAATTCTTACGGTGCGCGATCGTCTGAGGAACCTCGTTTTCCAGCTCTCCGAATTCCAAACTGAGGTCGATGCCGATCGCCTTCAGATCTTTGTCATACCGCAGAGCATTCCCCGTGGCCAAGGTGGTAGTGCCTCCTGTGCACATGCCATACACCACCGCCATCTTTTCCTTTGTCTTACGCACTTTCATCGAAGGGAAGAGTGTCTGGATGAGGCGCTCGTCGAACATGAAACCCGCTTTGCGCAACGGCTCCATTTTCGCAAGGTCAAGCGTGAGGGGCTTGAACGGCCTGCCGGCCTCAAGGATGGTCACCTCGAAATCGCCCTGCAGCTCCTTTGCTGCCATCGCCCCACCGGCTCCGCTTCCAACAACCACCGCCCTTTTCATCATGCTTTGCCGCCTTTCAGGCATCGGGCAGTCCCCACGCAAGCCTTCCTCGAAGATCCCCTCATGCAGTGAACACCGCCTTGCAACAACAGCTTCCTTCGGTGATCCGCTCGTTAAACACCAGCTCACCTCCATTGCAGATGCCTCCGATAATGCCGTTATCCAGGGCTGACATGAACTCGCATACCTCGGGGATATAGGTGTCGCTGAAAAAGCAGCGCGGCACGGTAAGCTCGCCGGGAATAGAGCCCTGTATTTCGATTTCTATATTTTTGTAGAGCAGCGCTACAAGCCGATATGCGTCGGAGTCGCCGACCCTGAGCAAGCGTCTAAGCTTCTGGCCCAAAGCGTAGGCCTCATCATAGAGCCTTTGCTTCGCCGCATCGAAGCCTTCCCCTTCCTTCAGGCGAAGAACCTCATCGGATGTGAAGGCGGCATAGGACTGAAGGAGCCCCTTATACCCAAGCCGCGAGGTTTCTGGCATGGGGCTCTCAAGCGCATCCGCAGTAATCCGGAACAACACCTCGACCTGCTTTTTCTTGCACCAGGTCGGCACATATGCTTCGGCAAGCCGCAGTAAAGGGTTTGCCATCACTCACCTCCTCGGACGCGGCAGGAATGCTCGCCCCCATCCCCATAGAGGGCCGCTACCAAAGCGTGGTGGGTTTCCTGGATACGCTCGCGCCGAAGCTTCAGGTTGGGCGTCAACTCCCCTTTTTGGATGCTCAAGGCCTCGGTGATGAACACCCACTTCTTCACCTGTTCGGGATGTGAAAGCGATTCGTTCACGCTGGATACCGCTTCGTCCAGTCCCCGCTCCTCTTCGGCGCAGAGATCCCCCGTGCCCTTGTCAACCCAGATCAAAGCTGAACAATACGGCAACGACTCTCCTATCAGGAGCACTTCGGAAACAAGCGGGATCGCCTTTAGGCGGGTCTCGATCTTTTGGGGGTTGATGTTCTTGCCATAGGAGGTGATGATCATTTCTTTCTTCCTCCCATCAAGTACAAGATGCCCCTTTGGCGAAAGATGCCCGAAATCACCGGTCCTGAAATAGCCGTCCCCGCCGGTCACCGGTTCAAAAACCCCATCGTAGCCGATGGTAAGCTGCGGGCCTCGCACCAGGATCTCCCCATCGTCTATTTTCGCATGCGTTTCTGGAAGGAGCGCCCCGACGCTCCCCCGTTCGTTTTGCCCGTATCTGCTCAGCGTTATCAACGGCGCTTCAGTCAATCCGTAGGCGTTATAGATTTCGATGCCGAGCCCGCGGTACGACTCAAGCAGCTCAAGACTGATCGGAGCCGATCCGACGATAAGTTGTTTGCACGCATCAAGGCCGGCTTTGCGAAGCAGCCCTCTGCGGCACAGCCCGCCGACCAGCCTCTTCCACGCTCCCGCCTTAAGGCTCAGGTAATACTTCCCTATCCCCGTCGAAATCAGCTGTTCCCATGCCTTTTCATAAAACCGGGGGACTGAGAAGAATATAGTAGGGCGTACTTTAGGCAGGGCTTCGGTCAAGTATCCGAAATCGTTGAGATAATAGACCTCGACGTCGGAAAGAATGTAGTATGGGGCATAGGCAACCAGTATTCCTTCGACGACATGGCTCATGGGCAGAAAGGATAGGTAGCGGATCGTAGCATTGCGCGACTTCCAGTCAAGGAGCGCAGGCAATGTCTCGCCCATCCATTTTAGCTGGTACTGTGTGAACATGACGCCTTTTGGCTCGCCCGTGGTTCCCGAAGTGTATCGGATCGTCGCCACGTCGCCATAGGCCGCGCCTTCGTGATCCTGCAGAGGGCAGGCTGCGCCTGGGGCATCCTCTTCACCCAGGTTGAGGAAGGTATCCCAAGCGAAAACGCCTTGTCTTGACTGCTTCGGGGCGGCTCCCTGATTCTTGCCGTCGGAAGGAGGGGCGTCGGAAAGCAGCGATATCAGGTGCAGCCCCGCTTCCGCATCATTCCACCGGTCAAGGATATTCTGCATGCCGACGAACACGGCTTTCGCGCCGCTGCGTCGCACAAGATCTTCGATCTCTTCGAAGGGGGCTGTGTAATAAAGCGGAACGCTGACCGCACCTGCCAAGCCTATAGCAGCGTCGGCGATGAGGTACCTCACCGAGTTCGTGCCGACGATGGCAACACGATCGCCGTGCCCTATACCAAGCGCCCGGAGGCCGGCAGCGGCTTTTCGCGTATCTTCCCTGACCAAAGCGGTATCCCTCTCTAGGATGCCTTGGGAAGAGACATCGAAATAACGGATCGGATGCCGCTTGCTTTTTTGCCTGACCTGCATCTGCTCGAAAACGGTACGTGAGGACCGGGCGAGGAAGCCCTTGCGCACACTGTATGCGAGCAGTGCGGGAAGGAATTCTTGCCAGGCTGGCCGGCAGCCGCCAGCCAAGGCATCGGTGTTGCACGTATCGAAGACCCGGTCCTCATAGAAGTACGGAGCCAACGCAAGCATGTTGGAAAAGGTGCTCTTCTTCTTAGGCGTCGCCTGTTCGCGCAGGTTGCGGCTGCTCCCCCACCTGCCTAGAAAAGGGCAGGGGATGAAAAGCGGGCGAGGCAGGGCGATGCCGAGCTCTTTTTCAGCCCATTCTCTGACCTCGTGGATAAGCTCCCCTGCCGTCGGCTGCATATCCGGCGGCAGGGTCACGTGGAAGGTCTTTCCTGCTGCCTGGGCGGCACGCGTGCCGCAGGCGACCACCTTGGCCACGTAGTCTACGGGGACGATATTCATTTTCTGACGGGATTTGAGCGGCAACACCTTGAGCTCGTTCTTGAGATACAGCTTAAGCGGATAGTACACGGTGTTGAACGTGGCGACCTCGCCCGTCTTGGAATCCCCGACGATCTGGGCCGGCCGGAAAACCGAGATGGGGAAATCATCCCCGCAGGCACGCACAAGCAGCTCTGCGTCGAACTTGCTTTGCTCGTAGATGCTTCCAAAACCGCCGCCTTGCAGATCGTCCTCTTCGATAAACCCTTTTCGCAGGCCAGCTACGTATGCGGTGGAGATATGGGAGAACCTTTGCAGTCCATGATCGCTATTGGCCGCCTGCGCGAATTCAAGCATGGCGCGGGTGCCTTCGACATTGACCCGCTGCAACTGTTCCTTCGCCTGATGTATCCCGGTGTCGGCCGCGGCATGAATGATATGGGTTACCGTGGTTTTGAGCTCGCTGAACGTCTCATCCTCCATACCAAGCTGCGGCAGGGTGACATCTCCGGTCGCTAGGAGGATCCTGGTTCCCAAGGCGCCTACAAGCGCCTTGCGCTCCCACCATAAAGCCTCGAGCTTTGATTTCGCCTCCCGCTTATCCGCTGCACGGACAAGAACGACAACCTGGGCGTCGGTGCCGACAAGAAGTTCCTCTACAACAAAGGTGCCAAGAAAGCCCGTTGCTCCGCTGAGGAATATCTTATCGGGCATAATTGAGCTTTTCTCTATCATGGACAGTTCCGTTGGAGGTGTCCGTATGCCTCATGTCCGGAACCTCCTTCGTGTCGTTCCGCCCCCCGCCAGGGCAAGGCCCTCCCGCCGGGGCAAGGCCTTGGTGGGAGACCGTTCGCGAAGAAGCACCCTCAGGCCGGGAAGGCAGTTCTTTCCCCTGCCCTTCTATGAGGCCAGGAAATGCCTGATCGATAACGTTCACTAGATAACACCCCATATCATCCATAAGGCCTTGGTAGTGCTCATAGCATACGGCAATGCGCTCTTGAATGCGTTCGCGGTTTTCAAAGGAGAATTCCAAAGCTCGGATCAGCTCGTCTTTCAGCTGCCTGGACCCCGTGGAGAAAAGAAGGTCGGATTCGAATCCAAGTTCGACGGATAGGTTGGTCAAACGCTCGTCCATCGACACGGCCACCGTCGGGACGGCGCAGGCCATAGAAAGCACCTCGGCGTGATAGCGGGAAGTTATCAGCAGTGAAAGGCTCCTGAGCGTCTCGGTAATGATGAACCCGTCGAACTGCTTAGACAGGACTACCGGCGCCGGATGGTCGAGCAAGGCGTTTAGCTTCGAGCAGGCATCTTCATCAAGACGCTCCATGCCAATAATGACCGGACACAGGCCGTATGCCGATGCCGTGGTGTTCACCGCATCGGCGAGGGCATGCAGGTATGTCTGGAAGTGGGCTTCACGATCTTTTGACCAGCTAAAATGATACCACTTCTGAAAATGGAGGGATCGGTTTCCGGTAAACATGCATGCCAAGGTTTTCGGTATGGACGGCCTCACCGGCCACCAGAAGGGGTTGATGGGGGCGATACCGAAAAGCGGCTTCTCGCCATCCCAGCCAGAATCCCTAAGGAACCCTTGAGCCTCATCGTGGGCCTTTGAGCTATCGAAGGACCAGGCTGTGTCCGTGCCCAACCGCCCTTCCAAACCGAGCTCTTCGACAACTTCCAAGGAGTTCTGGGTCCGCGCGATATAGTGTACGTCCCTAAACATTTTTCGGGCGATACGTTTCAGGAAGGGATCCATATCCCCCGCCTCGGATCCGTACGCAATACAGGGCTTTCCCTGGGCTTTCATTACTCCTGCGACCTCGCAGTAAAAAAGCGTCAGCGCGTTCGCAAACTTGCTTTTAAGGGTCGAACCTTCGCAGAGCAGGGCAATGTGGTGGCACGAGCAGAGCCTCAAGGCATCAAGGCAGAAGATGGCGCTGAATTCGACCAGTTCCACATTGTCATCGAAATAAGGCCGCATGCTTTCCGCATCGAGCGTCATAACTGAAATCGAAACTTCTTCCTTCCCGAAGATCGCTTCGATTTGGCGCGCTATCTCCGACACACGCACATCTGCGCCGGTATTGCGAGCGCCGTTGTATCCCGCAAGCAGGATCTTCAACCTTTCCCCCGGCTGCCAGACGCGCAGCTTGATTCCTGGAAGAAAACGTGCAAATCTTCCGAGGAGAACCATCAGGCGAACTATTAATCCAACTACTCTATCCACGTAACCTGCTATCTGTTTCTATTCTTCCAGGAACTTCTCTACAGCCCCGGATGCCTCCTGCGCTTCCTTTTTCGTCCTGAGCCTGCCAGCAGCTGTATGAGCATGAACAGGCCTCCAAGCACCAGCAGGATATAGGCGAATATCTCATATGAGGGCTGCGGAAGCAGAAGGATCCCCGACACAAAGAGCGCCGCCCCGATGATGCTGCGGACGATGCGCTTGGTCTGGTTTTCCTGGTTCACGGCAAGGCGTTGCTCTTGGGCCGCGGAGACGCGGACAGATAATTCCCCGCTGTCCATCTTGTCGAGTACCGAAACGGCCTTGCGCGCCGTGGGGATGATCGAGGTAAGCAGAGACTTTCCCTCTTCAAGGAGTTTTGAAACCACGTCCCCCGTCGCCTTTGCCCCCACAATATCCTCGACATAAGGCTTGACTTCCTCGACAAGATCGACATCCGGGTCTAATGCTGTGACAAGCCCCAATGTTGTGATGACGGCCTTACCTAGAAACATGACGTTGCTTGGTAGTTGGAAGGGCTGCGAGCGCATGAAGTCGCCGAGCTCGTCAAGGGCGGCCTCACTCAACCTGAACTCGCTGCGCGAAGAACCGCCCATCATGCGGTCGAACAATGTCATGAAATTCTTAGCAAATGCAGACACGTCGATATTCGGCCGTATGAAACCAAGCTGCCTGAGTGCGGCGACCGCCTTTTCCGAATCGTTGGTCACCACGGCAATGCCGAAGTCAATGAAAGACTCACGCATGCGCTCGCTTACGCTTCCTACCATGCCGAAATCGAGGAGGAGGATTATGCCGTCCTCGCGCACCAAGACATTGCCCGGATGAGGATCGGCATGGAAGAAGCCGTCACGGAGAATCATCTGGGCATAAATGCCTATAAGGTTCGAAGCAAGCTCTTCCCGGTCGATATGCAGTGCTTCAAGCTGGTCAAGCTCGCTGACCTTCACTCCCTGCATGAATTCCATCGTGAGCACTTTGCTCGTGGTGTAATCCCAGTATATCCCCGGAATATCGACGGTCATGTTTTCCAGGAGGTTCCTTTGGAAGCTTTCTGCATTTGCGCCCTCCTTCATGAAGTCAAGTTCGTCGAGGAGCGTTCCCCTGAACTCGTCGTAGAACATGTCCACATCCATGTAGCTCCCGATGCTGGTATAGCGGCTGACAAGCCTCAAGGCGTCCTTCAGGGTTTTGAGGTCTATTGCGATGATATCCTCGATGCCCGGCCGGAGCACCTTTACCGCAACATCCTCACCCGATTTCAGACGCGCCCGGTAAACCTGGCCAAGCGATGCGGCCGCAATAGGCGTCTGGTCGAAGTCTGCAAAAATCGCTTCGGGGCTTGCCCCCAGCTCCCGTTCGAGTTCTGCGAGAATCTGGCCTGTCGGCACCGGTGCAACGGTATCTTGGAGCTTGGATAGTTCGTCGAGGTATTCTTTGGGGATCATGCCTATCTGGGCACTGATGTACTGCCCCAGCTTGATGATAAGCCCGCCCATTTCGGTGGCAACCTGCGTGAATTCCTTTGCCTGCTTGGTGTATAGCCGGCTTTGCTTTTCCGCCTGCCGTTCCTTGTTGCGGAAGCGCTTCGTCTTGTTCAGCCGCCATATCTGCAGGCCAAACCTCACGACCATGCGCATAGTCTTGCGGTAGCGTTTTTTGGCAGCGGTGCTGGAAATCCTATCCATTAGGCATCGTCTGAGTTGATTTTTTTGCGTTTGGCGTCTATGAAGTCTCGGGTGGGGTCCTCTTCGCTTTCGGGGGCGTTCTCTTGATGAGTGTCCGGCATCGCTTCAACCGCAGATTCGTCTTCTTCTTCATCGTCTTCGATGCCGCCATCCTGCGTTGCACGAAGGATTTCCTCGGCGAATTTTTCGAGCTTCTTCGACTTCGACATGAAAAACTCTGCATAGCGGTCGAATATCTCAGCCTTTACCAACGTAATCGAACCATTGTGGCTGTTGCCGAAGACAACGAGCTTGTCGCCGCTGCCGATTCCCATTGCAGCACGGGCATCCGCAGGGATGACGACCTGGCCACGTTCCCCTACCGTAGTTGTTCCGAGGATCTTTCCGTGGGGAGATTTTCGAGATGTTGTCTTGTCGCCACTGCGTCCATGCCCAAATCCATGCATTTTGACCTCCAAAAAGCGATATGTATGAATAACGCTATTTTATCATACATTTCATACTTATCTGAATTCCTCGGATTCCCGTATGCAAACAACAAGGTGGCAAGACCATGCCAGACAGACGCCCACTGTACCGGCATGACAACCGTGGCCAGCATGTCTTCTTATGGGAACTCAGGCCGTTGCAGTAGTGCTCGTAGCTCGTCCCTTTTGCCTGGCATAAGAATGGCCAGGTTTGGCAGGATGAGATCGATCTGTGCCAAGCCTGGTCGTCAAAGGAAAACAAACGGTGACAGTTCGGCTGCGGAAAGAAACGTTCTCTCTTGGTTGGATGCTTTTGCCTTATATTTCAATCTCATGCGTTTCTGACCTTGGTAAATCGAATTGGAAGGAGCATTCCTGCGTTAAGGCAAGGTATGTCTTGCGGGGCAAAAGGGTTGGTCGTAAGATGACCTACAAGGAACGCCACAAGCTATTGGAGAAGCCGCGGCGAACATGCGCGGCAAAAGACAATACTGAAGGTTGAAAGGAACAACTATGAGCAAGCATTTTTCACTTTTCATCAATTTTGACGGCAACTGCAGGGAGGCGCTCGATTTCTACGCCCGCGTATTCAAATCGGAGGTCAAAGACCTGATGACCTATGGGGAGATGCCTCCCGAACCAGACTTCACCATACCCGACGCAGTCAAGGACAACATCATGTACAGCAGCATCCCCATATTCGGCATCGACGTAATGTTTTGCGACGTTCCTGCCGACATGCCCCTCACCAAGGGGGACAACATCAGCCCCGCGCTGGTCTCGGATGAAGAGGACGAGGTCAGGCGCATCTTCGCAGCCCTGAGCGATGGCGGCGAGGTTCATATGGATTTGGAAAAGACCTTCTGGAGCGAACTATATGGTATGGTGCAAGATAAATTCGGAGTCATCTGGCAACTTAACCTTACAGGGGCCGACATGGAAGAGAACGCCAACTAAAACCTGCTGTCTTTTGCTCGAGGAAGGAACCCTCCCTGATGAAAAAGCCAAGGATATATACTATGACCTTCGCAAGCGTCTACCCCCTCTATATAGAGAAGGCAAAAAAGAAAAGCCGGACGAAAGATGAAGTCGACGAAGTTATCTTCTGGCTCACCGGCTATGATGAGGCTTCCCTACAGCAAAAGGTTGCAGAAGAAGCCGACATGGAGACGTTTTTCAACGATGCTCCTCAGCTGAACCCGAATGCGGCACTTATCACAGGATCTATCTGCGGATATCGGGTGGAAGAGATCGAGGACGAGCTCACGCAGAAAGTCAGATGGCTTGACAAGCTGGTCGATGAGCTTGCGAAGGGCAAGCCGATGGAAAAGATACAGAGGAAGCCGGCTTGACAGCCTCGCCTGTTAGAAAGGCACTTATAGCAGCAGCATGAGTAGCAGGGGCATGCTGCTGCTGTCGATATCGGGGGTTCTTGCATGCAATGCCTCGGAAGGATGTCTGTTACACTGAATCCGATCGCCCCCTTGTTGTCTGGAGTGATGCCATGGCTGAGCACGTGCAGGTTATCGACCGGGTTTTCGACATACTTGAATACCTTTCCCTTACCCAGGGTCAGAAAGGGCCGACCGAGATCGCCGAAGCGGTGGGGCTCAGCAAGAGCACGGTCCACCGGCTGCTGTCTTCGATGCACGCACGAGGCTATGTCGACAAGAACGAGGACGACGGCACGTACTGTATCGGCGTCAAGCTGGTCGAGATCGTTTCTACCCACATCAACAACCTTGAGCTGCAGACCGAAGCGCGCCCTATCTTGAATGAACTCAACGACACCTTAGGCCTGACCGTGCATCTGGGCATACTGGACCGGCATGAAGTCGTGTACGTGGAGAAGATGGATACTGCTCCCAACCTGCGGCGTTATGCACAGATTGGATTGCGTGTGCCAGCACAAGGCTCTGCGCTGGGCATATGCCTGCTTGCCAGCATGTCGGGGGAAGAGCAGGAGTTCGCCATGGCCAACTGCCGCTTTGAGTCGTACACGGAAAACACGATCACCGATATGAAGCACCTGCGAGAACACCTGCGTGAAGTGCGCCAGCAGGGCTGGGCTATGGACAACGAGGAATACCTGACCGGCCACCGCTGTGTGGGCGCCCCTGTCTACGACTATCGCGGAGAGACCATTGCCGCGGTAAGTGCCAGCGGCCCCACGTCGAACCTGACCGATGAGCGTGTTCCCGATGTGGTGCAGCATGTACAGCAGGCAGCCTCGATCATCTCCGAGAAGCTCTGCTACTTCGATTACCGCTTGCAAGAGTAGCAGCCTACCCGAGAAAAGGGGACTGTCCCCTTTTCTCGGGTGTCAAAGTTTTAGCGGTT
This sequence comes from Raoultibacter sp., assembly GCA_031549175.1. Taxonomy (GTDB): domain Bacteria; phylum Actinomycetota; class Coriobacteriia; order Coriobacteriales; family Eggerthellaceae; genus WRIS01. The sequence goes on along the minus strand of JAVBQH010000121.1, from coordinate 14,625 downwards.
TAGCCGACGATGTTCTTGAGGACGATGGTCTTCGTGCGGGTGACCTCGTCGAAGGTTGAGAGCACGCCCTCGGTTCCGATGCCGGAGTACTTGTAGCCGCCAAACGGCATCTCAAAGCTGCGGAAGAAGCTCGCCCCGTTGATCACGACGCCGCCGCATTCCAGCTTGCGCCCGATGTTCCAAGCCGTCTTCGCATCGCGTGAGAACACGCAGCCGCAGAGTCCGAAGATCGAGGAGTTGGCGATCTCGACGGCCTCTTCTTTCGTGTCGAAGCCGATGATGGGCACGACAGGCCCGAATATCTCCATGTCCTTCGCCACATCGGCGGTCTTGGGAACGTCGACTATCACGGTCGGCTCATAAAAGGCGCCGGTACGCTTGCCGCCCAGGGCGATCTTGCCTCCTTGCTCGACCGTCAAGTTCACCTGCGCCTCGATATCCTTTGCAGCCTTCTCGCTGATGATGCAGCCCATCTGGGTGTCATCGTCGCAGAGGTCGCCGCATTTGATCTGGCTGATGCGCGCAATGGCCTTTTCGGTGAATTCCTGTTTGATGTTGTTATGGACGAGGAAGCGCTTCGAAGCGCAGCAGACCTGGCCGGTGTTGTACATACGGCCCCAGATCAGCTCCTCGACCGCAAGGTCGATGTCGCCGTCCTCGCAGACGATGAAGGCATCGTTGCCGCCGAGCTCAAGCGCGATGTGTGCCAGATGGCTCGCGGCGGTCTTGTAGGTCTCGATGCCGACCTCGGTCGAGCCGGTCAGCGTGATGCCATGCACATCGGGGTTGCTGCACAGCCAATGCCCCACCTTGCTGCCGCGCCCGGTAAGGATCTGCACGGCGCCATCGGTCACACCCGCATCGACCAGGAGCTCTGTCAACATGCAAAGCGTCAACGGGTTGTCGGTCGAGGGCTTCACGATGGCGGCGTTGCCGGCCAGAAGCGTCGGGGCGACCTTTTGGTCGAAGAGGTCGCAGGGGAAGTTGAAAGGAATGATGCAGGCGAACACGCCGATAGGCTCACGGAAGGTCAGGAGCACATGGTTTTCCTGGTTCTTCTCCATCCCATGGGGGATCACCTCGCCATAGAGGTGCTTCGCGCGCTCGACGAATGCGGAAAAGGCGATGGGGATGTTCGCAATCTCGCCGCGGGCCTCGGAGATGCATTTGCCGGTTTCCTGGGAAAGGGTCTGCGCAAGCTTTTCCTTGTTCTCTTCCACAAGGTCGACGAACTTCATGAGGATCGCACCGCGCTCGTGCACGGGCACCTCGTTCCAGACCTTCTGACCTGCCACGGCCTTCGCGACGGCCAGCTTCACGTCCTCCTCAGTTGCCGAGGGCACGGTGTCTACCACGGCACCGGTCGCGGGATTCGTTACTTTGATGACCTCGCCGTTTGAAGCGTCTACGGCTTTGCCGCCAATAATCATTTTCATAGGGGTTCCTCCAAGCTTTTCAGTGATTCATCTTTTTTGGGGTCGAAGGACAGGGCTCTACCTTTCCTGCGCCGGTCGTTTCGTATCTGCGAAATGAGAAAAAGTGACCGTCCCTTTTTCTCATTTGCTGATGGCGGTATAGGAAAGCATGAGTCCGCCGGTGCAGTTGTTGCCGTCCTCCATGAAGCCGTACTCGCCGAAGGTGAATTCCATGATGAAGGGAACGTCGCCCGCGACCCGCTTGACCGCTTCTGCGACTTCGCCGATGCGGCTGTCGATGCCGGCGCGGCGCCCGCCGCAATGCACGAGGTGGTAGGCTGCTGCCGGCCCGTGCAGGGACTCCTTCAGGGCCTCGAGCGTCTCGGAGGCGGAAAGGATCAGCTCGTCGACACTTGCCTCCATGCGGATGATCGCGGTCTTTTCGGCAAGGTTAGCACCGATAGCCATAGAGCCGTCTTCGTTCGCGTTCATGGGATGGCGGATGGCGATGAGGTCGCCCAGGCGGTCCTTCACGCCGAGGGGCGAGGTGATGGTTGCAACAAGCAGGTTGCCGCCGGCGAGGCTTGCGGCATCGGTGCCGGTCCACTTCGCATACATCTCCACAGCCGGAACTCCATCGATCTCCATGAGGGTGCGGTCGCCGTCGACCTTCGTAATAATGCCGACGTCGGCGGTCTCGCGGTAGGCGCCGGTGAAGAGGTTCGTCATCGGCTTGTCGGTGTAGAAGAAGGCCACGGCTACGCCGTCGGGGAATGCCTTGTCGTCGGCGTAGAGGCTCCACTCGCCGGCAATTGAGTTATCCGCGGCCGAGCCGCCGAACATGGGCACGCGCCCGATCACGTTGGTGATGCCCTTGAGGTAGTGCTCTTCCTCGCCCGGGGAGGCGACCATGTAGAAGTAGTCGGGAGGGGCGTTGCGTCCGGCCTTCTCCATAGCCTGGTGCGCGACATCCTGGCCGGTCTCACGTGCGGACGTGCCCTTGGGAAGCCCTGCGACGCCGATCGCCGCATCGGGGTCTGCGAGCGCCATGACGCCCACGAAGGCATCGTCGCCACCGATGAAGCCGTCTGCGGTGACCACGCCGGTGAACGAGGTGTTGCCGATCAGCGGCACACCGGGCAGCTGCTCCCGCACGCCTGCGAGCATCGCTTCGAGGTCGTGGACGACGCTTGCATACACGAATGCGAGCTTGACGTCATCGAGCCCCGACTTTGCCATGCCTGCTGCTTGTGCGCCGGCGGCTTTCGCATCGGCCAGAGTGCTGTGTCCAATGTTTGCCTTCATGTTGTACCTCCCTCTCAATGGAATCATTGTGCGGACGCGCCTTTTGGGCACATCCAAGACATTAGCTCAATTGTAGGGATTGGGCAGGTACGCGCAATGTCTATCGTTCTAGTGAGCAAAACCTCCGTTCCATAATGCGGAACGTGAAGGGGAAGCCCCCGTGGGACGAAGAAGCGAGTCGGCGCACAAGGGTTCCCAACAGTGGGACAGAGGGGGCAGACTGGTCGTCACCCAGGCTGCGGAACATCATCCTTGCCTTACACGTGTTGCTGCCCCACCACCCCGCATCTGTGTGCATTTCTTGATACCTACCAACACGCTATACAAGTGGGTTTTCAAATGTTACTATTCTTGCGGCATATATAGTGACCTGCCTATAAAAATGCAGGTCGTAATTAATGAACTTGGGGTGGAATCATGAAAAGAATACTTATAGCACTATGCTTGGTTGCAAGCATCCTCTTCCCTTTACAGGCATACGCTGCACCAGCAGATGTCGCCGCAGTCGACAGCGGCAATGTGCCTGTCAGCGAATCGCAGTCAAAAGGCGGATACACGCTTGCGGCAGAAATCAACCGCAGGCTGGACGTCGATCCTGCAGGCAAATACGTGGACGTCACCTTGGATGTAGACATCCGTGCAACCGGGCCAGGCGTCTCATCGACAATGCCTCTGACCGGCGACAACGGCATCCTCCCTGTTGTCTTTACGGCTGTTGCCATCGTCGCTGCGGCAACGTTGGTCATCGCAGTGTGCCGCAAGAAAAAAGGGTTGCGCAAGATCACCCCCGTTGTGATGGCGCTCGTATTGCTTGTCCCTGCAGGCGGCCTCTACAGCTCTCAAACCGCACATGCGGCTACCATCGCCGGTCCGAACACCGTCACCGAAGCATTCAGCCAAGACATGCTTGAGAGCTTCAGCTACGACTCGATCCTTTCGAGCACCGGCGACGTGCATGCGAATACGTCGGTCGGCATCACCACGGGTCTTTCGTGGGATGTCGTGCGCGAATCGCATAATCAGATGACCTACAGGATGAAGCTCAAGGCAGATGTCGCGGATGCTTCACTCAACAAGGAGATCCCGGTCACTGCCGTCTCGACGCTCGACTATATCGACCTCGACGGAGCCCACCGCACCCTCGACTTCCCCTATATCTCAGTCATCCTTGGACAGGCTGCCCAGCCGGCGGCCAGCCCCTATACGCTCGTCGTGGAGCATTATTCCTGGGACGGCACAACCGCAACCCCTATTTCCAGCCCTCAGGTATATGAAGGCCTGGAAATAGGCGCGAACTACCAGGCCCGAAGCTGTGCGCTGGGTGACCCCGGATACACCTATCTTGATCATGTGGTTGCCGACAGCAGGGGCACTTGGTTTGCGCACACCGAGCAGACCGAGGTCACTGTGGACGAAAGCCAGCACAGCTACACCTTGAAGCTCTACTACGGAAAGCCCGCAAGCTTCACGGTGCTTGCAGCGCATAAAGAATACGCGGTTTCCCTCAATGAGTACGGCAGCTCGCCAAATTGCGATCCCGTCTTAGGTGCCGAAGATTTCATGGCCGAATACCTGCCGGGGTTCCGATTCGAACCGAATACTACTAATCTTTTTAGCACCACAAGCCCCTTCTTGGTCTATTCGGGAACCACATTCGAAACCCTGCTGGTAAGCAGCGGCGAGCTCTTTGTGGGGCAAAGCGTCGATCTTGAAGACTATCTGACGATATCGGATATTGACAGATGGGAAGAATCTTGGGGATCTTATGGCTTGTTCAATGACCTCGCAAGGAACACCTATATCACGTCCGTATCGCTCGACGGTCACTTCCCCCTTAAACCGGATCAGACCTTTACGCATGTGTTGACACAATCGGCAAACGAATACGTCATCCAGTATCTGTCAAACGGCTATTTCGTCGCACCTCCCCCTCCCACCGCAGAGTGAGGCAATCGGGCGGCCGGTCTTTCTGGCTGCCCGATCTCTACGATGAACCCGTTGTATGGAAAGCGGCAGGCAATTGCCTGCCGCTTTCTAATATGCTGTTATCGGAGGATCAGCCTTTCATCAAAGTCGTCCAAGTAGCGCGTGAACCTGCGCCTGTGGATGATGGCCCCTACCCCATAGATCAAAGTCAAGACGGTAAGCACAATCATGATCGGGTGAACCAAACATTCTTTCCCGTCCTTGCCGCTAAGGGGCGTTTTGGGATCGTCTATCGGGTGGGAAAGCGCGCCTGAGACAGACAGCATGATCTTGGTCGAAAGGATTACCGCGGATGCCTTGGCGACCTCTACCGTTTGGTTGACCTGCTCCGGGGTCACAGGAGGGCCGGGTGTCGGAGTCGGGGTCGGGGTCGGATCGGGGGTGGGCAAAGGTGTCGGGGGTGTTGGCGGGGTTGGCGAATTTGCACGCCATTGTGCATAAAGCACCACGTCTTGGTCTGGCATACTAAATTGGCTGCCGGCAGCATATTGGCTTCCCGAGCCATCGGCTTTGGTGTTCCACCCGACAAAGGTATACCCGTCCCTTGTAAGTGATCCCCTGTCCAACACGGAGACAGGATCCCCTTCAAAGTGCGGGTTGCCAGGATCAACCGGAGAAGAACCGGCACTTGCGCCATTTCCCTCATAAGAAACGGAATGCGGGCTGCCCCATTTTGCATAGATGGTTGAATCGGCTGTGGTGTAATACGTTGACGGATCCCATTTCTGGGTGAGGTTGATATCGGTATACCATCCTAAGAAAGCGAACCCGGCTTTCGTTGGCACACGGATTTCACTAGGGGCGATGCTACCAGCTAAGGGCCCGCCTGCCGAAGTAGCAAAGGGCAAAACACCACTGGTTTCCCTATCGCCATCATTCAAGGCTCGCGCATAACCCAGCTGCTTGGCTGGATCGGGGTCGAAGCGCCACGCATCACGGGGGTTGTCTATCTTTGTAGGAGTGTTGATATCATAGTGCCAATCGGGGTTATCCGTCTTATCGAACTCACCTCCATTGGCATCAAAGGTAATCTCCCAGTCGTATTGGCAGTTCTTCAATTTATTGAAGACGACGTACCAGTTCATACGCTCCCAAGTAGAAGGACTACTGCCAGCCGTCCCCCAATAGTAGTTGTTGCTGCGGGCATCAAGGAGTTTCTGTTCAGCAGCAAAGGAGTTTTGAACCGTCCATTGAATCGGAAAATACGTTGCAGTCGGACTCGCCATATTGACGAAGTTGTTGTCATAGAGCTGCAGGTTGCTCACTAGAGGATATATGGTATTGACGTTTGATACAGTCCCGGCCTTAGATATGGAGAATATTACGGCATAATTGCGATAGCTGTTCCAATCGTTTTCATTGTATGCCGCATAATAAATAGTATTATCATGGAAGCTGACGTCACTCAACTGCACCGTTGCATCGAAGACCGACAGCGAGAACATAAATCCATACCCTACCGCGTAAACATCACTCTCGTTGGTAGGGTCTGCTTGAAGGCTCGTAATGGTATTACCCGATATTTCACCGTTTTTCCCGCCTATCATAAAAGCATAGTACTTTCCTTCAACGACGTTATCCTTGATTACATAATCGCTCATCGAAGTAATATTGAAGGCACGCTTGGCCCCGCCGGTTACCGTGTTGCCAGTTATCACAACATTGGTGAAGAGGGGGAATCCTGCTGTCGGGCCATCGAGAAAAACGGAATAGCCTTGGCCGCTTGTATATACGCTCCTATTATCCACTTTGTTGTCAGAAAAGGTGAAGCTGTTCACCTTTTTCCCACCAGCATAGACAATCGTCCCGCTTGTTGTCGTGTTCTTAACCCAGTTCCTTGAGAAGGTAAAGCCCTGCATGGTTCCCGATGGGTTCAAAGCAAAGATATTAGAAGCCGTGGTGCTATCGAAAATATTGTTGATGATGTTCATGCCGTCGAAAGCCGAGCCGATTGTCGCGGTTGCACCAAAGGTGAAACCATCGAGGGTCACGTTGGCAGCACCTATCACAGGCTTTCCGTTCCAGACAGTTTCTGCGCCCCGGGCGGTATCTCCCTTAACGCCTGCATTCGCCCCTTTTAGGGTAAGCTGTTTGTTGATCGTGACGTTTTCGGCATAGGTACCGGCACTCACAATGATCGTATCACCATTCACGACACCTGGATTGGCAACGGCAGTCCCTATTGTAGTGAAATTCCCACCACCACCTGGATCGACAATCCAAGTGTTTGCCGCATAGGCAGGCTGTACCCAAACAGCGCAAAGTACGACTACTGCCAAAGTAGAAAGCGCTGCTGCTATTATCTTCTTCATTTGGCCCACCCCACCGATCGCCTCTCCAACCACTTTCAGATTATCGCCTTGAAGTGGTCAAAAATCTTCATTTATAATAAAAAATTACCAATTATGTAGGTAGGCAACAGAATACAGCAGTTTGCCGCAAATGGAAGCTCTCTCATCTGGCTTTTCTTTGCTGCATATTGGGTTTTGGAAATGTCTACTACAAAACGGAGGCGTCCTTGTTAGCGGTCCTGTCCGGGAACGGGTTCCGTTCCCTTCCCCACCAGGATGGATGCTTCAAAATCCTTGAGGCGCCCTTCGAACCGTTTGCGTCGCACTACCACCCCGCCAGAATAGACGAGCGTGACGACGATACCCACGATGGCCAACGGATGCACCCAACAGGAGGAATGGGCATCCCCTTCTCGGAGCGGTACTTCCAAATCGGTAATGGTCGCCATGGTGACCACCGCCGCCATGATCTCCTTGGTCAGGGTCTCGACCGAGGCCTTTGCGACCTCGATATCATGAACCACCTGTTCAGGGGTCACTGGCGGTTGTGGATCTTCCGGAGTAGGGATCGGGGTCGGTGCAGGCGGATCCGGTGTGGGCAGCGGCTCGGGAGGGGTCACATTCGCCCGGTAATAGAGCCTGAGCACGTTCGACGCAGGATCCACAGCGAGGACGATCGATGCGGCATCGGCGTGGTCATAGGTGTAGCCGGCAATGGAGAGGATCTGGCTTGAAACCGCCACTTCTGTGCCCACCTGGCCGCTTCCCGAAACAGGGGATCCGATTTGGGAGCCGTCGGGTCCAAAGTAGTACACAGTGTAGGTGGTCGTCTGTGCCTTCCATTTCGCAGTATAGGTCGCATCGCCGGTGACCTTTGGGGCGACCGCAGGATCCCAACCATCGAAAAGCCAGCCCGGTTTGCCCTTTGGCGTGCCGGTGAACGCAGGCGTATCTGATCCGAGGACGAGGTCTGGATTGACCTGTTCGGCAAAATCACCATGCTCCCCCGGCTTGTAGATAACGGTGTAGAGTCCTGCGACGGTTCTCACATCTTCGTTCGACGCGTATGAAGTCCCGCCTACTTCGATGCTCGCAATGTTCTCTATATCCGTCCCAGCCGGCGTCCCGACATTGACGGTTGCCTGGAAGGAAACTGTATAGGTGCCCGGCGCCAGGCCGTTTGCTATATCCCAGACGACAGAGCCCCCTGACAGGTACCCTTGCACGGGTACACCGGTTATATCGGTGATCGTGCTGGCAGAACCCGCGACATAGGTGGTGTTAGCAGGTATGGCATCGCCCACCTTCACCGACAGCGGGACATAGGTCAACGTGAGAACGTTTTTCGAGGCGTCCGCGTCCACCGTGAAGCCGGTCTTGTCGCTTGATGCGTACGAGTATCCAGCGATGCTCACGACCTCGGATGGCGCGCTGATGCTCGACCCGACGCGGGCTGCGCCCTTCTTGTCGGCCGCGATCGCACCATTCTGGTCGATGTAGTGGACGGTGTATTCGGCGGTGGCGACCGCCTTCTTATAGTATGCCGTTATCACATTTCGAGATGCGTCGGCCTCAAGCATGATCGAAGACTGGTCTGTGCTTGCATACGAATACCCCGGCACGAACGGCCTTGAGGTCGAGGCCAGGGCGGTTCCTCCCAAGACTCCCGTGCCCACGAAATCGGGGCTGACCTTTTGGGCGGGGTTATCGGCATCTACGTGCCGGATGGTGTAGTTCGTGTTGATGTTGCCGACATAGTTTATGGTGATCACGTTGTTCGAGGCTTCCAGGTTGACGGTGAGCACCGCCGGCGATGCGCTGCTGTACATGTAGCCGGGGATGTCGACCACCTTGCTGGTCGCGGCAACCGTGCTGCCCACAGGAGCGGAGCCGGGGGATGCCGGGATCAGCTCATTCCCCGAGCTGTCGAGGTGCCTCACGGTGTAGCTCGCGTTGGGAATGGTGGAGGAATAGTACAGCGTGATCTTATTTTCAGAAGGGTTCGAATCCAATACAACTGTGCCGGACGCAGGAACCGCATGGTCGTAAGCGTAGTTCACCGGAGGCGTCGTCGCAGGCACCGGAGAAGTCGAGCCGATGGCAGCAAAGCCAGCCGTTGTTGCCTTGACGGCGGCCCCGGTGGCCTTGTCGAGGTACCTCACGGTGTAGTTCGCGGTCAGGGGCGTGTAGGTGAGCGTGACGACGTTCTTCGCGGGGTCGGGGCTGCCGACGGGGTTCGCGGCGAGCACGAGCGCCGGCGCGGCCGTGCAGTAGTAGCCCGTGATCGGCTTGGCGAAGTCGCAGCCGTAGACCGTCGACCCGGTCTGGGCCGCCCGCTGCGTGGAGTCGGCCTCAAGGGTGTTGCCGGCGTTGTCCTGGTACTTCACGGTGTACGAGGCCAGGGTCGGCGTGTAGTAGAACGTGACGACGTTCTCCGCGGGGTCGGCGCCGAGGGCTATCTTGAGGGTCCCCGCGGCGGAGGCGGGCACGCTGCTGTCGTAGGTGTAGTTCGTCACCGCGGGGGCGACGATGTCCGCGGTGTTCGACCCTATGGCGCCGCTCGGCCGGATGGGGCCCTTGACGGCGGCCCCGGTGGCCTTGTCGAGGTACCTCACGGTGTAGTTCGCGGTCAGGGGCGTGTAGGTGAGCGTGACTATGTTTTGCGTAGCATTTGGGTTCGCGACGAGCCCCACTGCAGGCGCGGTTGTGCAGTAGTAGCCCGAGATCGGCTTGGCGAAGTCGCAGCCGTAGACCGTGGAGCCCGCCTGTAGCGGACCTTTCTGCTCATCCGGCACGCCCGGAATGGGCTTACCGGCGTTGTCCTGGTATTTGACGGTATAGGGAACCATCTTGGGCGCGTAATACAAGTTGATGACGTTCTTCGAAGGATCTGCATTCACCGTAATAGAGACATTCCCCGCCGCGGAGGCGGGCATACTGCTGTCGTACGTGTAGTTTGTAATAGCAGGAGCCGCGCCAGATGCATAAGCTGTGCCAGGGGCTCTATTTGATACGAGGGTTGAAGCTCTCACATGTGCCCCTGTATTGATATCGAAATAGTTTACCAAGCAGTTGACATTGGCGGAACTCGTATAGGTATAGGTGATGACGTTCTTCGCGGGGTCGGGACTGCCTACGGGGTTAGCGACGAGCGCCAACGTGGAGCTGGGCGAAATACTCGAACAGTAATAACCGGGGATGTTTCTCAAGAAATCGGAGACATACACCAGGGATCCGATGGGGGCAGACCGGGGCGTGTCATCAGTTTCCAAAACCGTTCCCCCAGTATCTACATATTTTACCGTATAGCTTGCAGCATCAGGGGCGACGTAGTTGTAGTAGAACGTGATGACGTTCTTCGAGTTGTCTGCGTCCACCGTTATTGAGGCGGTGCTTGAAGCGGACGGCGGATCGCTGTAGGCGTAGCCGTAGTTAGCGATGGCGGGCGCCGTCGAGGAGTACGTGCTGCCGACCGTCTGGGTACTGACCAAGGCAGGAGCCTTTATCTGCGCCTTGGTGGCATCGTCGAGGTAGCGGACGGTGACGGAGGCCTTCTGGGTGTAGGTGAAGGTGATGACGTTCTTCGCGGGGTCGGGGCTGCCTACGGGGTTAGCGACGACCGTCAGGGTGCTCGCCGGGGTCACCGCCGAGCTGTAGTAGCCCTCGACGTCCTTCACGAAATCGAGGACGTTGACGACGGACCCGACCGGCGCGGTCTTGACCTCCTGAATCAGGAGGTCAACGCACGTGCACGCCTCCCTGAAGTTGACGGTGATGGCCGCCTCTTGGGGCGCGACGTAGTTGTAGTAGAGCGTGACGACGTTATCCGTGCCGGGGCCCACGGTTATGCTGCTCGTGCTGTGCTCGGAGTCGTAGGCGTAGTTCGCGGGCGGCGCCGTCGCGGCGGTATAGGTGTTGCCGGCCGTCTGGTTGGTGACCAGCAAGGGGGCCTTGACCGGGTCCTTGGTGGCGTAGTCGAGGTAGCGGACGGTGACGGAGGCCTTCTGGGTGTAGGTGAAGGTGATGACGTTGCTCGCCTGGCTGGCGTTGACCGTCAGGGTGCTCGCCGGGGTCACCGCCGAGCTGTAGTAGCCCTCGACGTCGGCCACGTAGTCCCAGACATAGATTGATGTTCCTACCAGGGCAGTCTTTGACGTGTCTTGCGGCAGGAGATCCCTACCCGAAGTGGCTTCCTTGTGATTAATGATAATGCCTGCCATAGGAGGCGTGTAGTCGTAGTAAAGCTTGATGACGTTTTGCGCAGGGTCAGTGCCGAGGGTCACGTTGTCCGTGTTGGCCGGATCATAGGTGTAGTTCGCAATATCATCATGGGTGGCAGTTACCTTTGTACCCACAAAACCGTAGCCTTTGTATTCGGCCTTGATCGGATCCTCCGTGACTTTTTCGAGATATTGGACCGTATAGTTGACCCTTGATATGTTCGGAACATAGGTGAGCGTGATCTCGTTCTTCGCCTTGTCGGCGTCGAGCGTGATGGATTCCTTGTCTGCATGGTCGAACAGGCAGCCGCCAATAGCGATGACCTCGTTTGAGGCATATACGGTCGAGCCTACGGCCGCGCTGCCCACCTTGGCAGGGATAAGTTCGCCCGCACTATCGACATACCGAACCGTGTAGTCGACTGGTTCGCTCGGCTTGTAGTAGAGCGTCATGACATTGTTTGCAGGATCGGCGTCGATGGTAAGGGTGTCCGTGCTTGCGGAGTCGAGCACGTAGCCGGGGATCGCCTCTTCCTGGTCTGAAGCCTTGACAGATGTGCCGATGTCCTCGCTTCCGACCTTGTCAGCATGCAGCCCCACGCCGCCTTGGTCGACGTAATGGACTGTGTAATCGACCGGTCCGGAAGGTACCGTGAAGGTGATCGTGTAGTCAAGCGTTTCGCCCGGCAAGACCTCGTCGGTGCTGCCGGATGTCTTCGTGATGCTCAGCCACTGGGCATACAGGGTCACGTCCTGGTTGGGCATGTCGAAGGTGTCGTCGGGGTCGTACTGCTGCCCTGTGCCGTCCGCCTTCGTGTTCCATCCGGCGAAGTAAGACCCTTCCTTCTCCAAGCCGCCCTTTCCAAGGACGGTGACTTCATCCCCAGGTCTGTAAGGGTTGTTCCCATCAACCGGGGCTGATCCTGCCGTTGCCCCATTGCCGTCATATGAGACGTCGACCGCCGCCTCGAGGACGATTGCCCCGCGGGCCAGGATACCCTCGGTGTCGTTGGTCAGGTATTTGTAGTCGCCCAGGTTTTCGCGTGCCGTGTGAAGCGGGTCAAGCTTGAAGTGGCCGATGTTGCTTGTGTTGGCAATAAATTCAGCCTGATAGGCGTCGGAAGGCTTGACAAGCCACACAAGCCCGCGCTCCGGCGGATAGGCGGCATCAGTCGCCCCGACGCCGATCTGCACCTGCGTGGTAGTGCCGATCAGCTCCGAGAGCAAGGTAATGGTGCTGTTGCCATTCTCCTTGTCAAGGTAGACATTCTTAGACCCCGGCACTGCGTCAACGCAGTTGTTGCCTGATATCTTCGCGGCCTTGTCAATCGTGAAGGTCCCCCCGGTCATGTAGACCCCGCCGCCATAGGTTTTGCCGACGTTGCCCGTTATGGTGGGGATGCTCGTCACACCTGTTCCGACGATCTCCAAGGTGCCACCGCCTTGGAGGGCAATGCCGCCGCCTTCGCTGCCGGCGGCCGTCGTATTGTTGTTGTTGCGCAGTGTCGAGCCGCTTCGAAGCGTGAGCTTCTGGCTGTCTGCAACATTGGCCAGGGGGCTGTCTGCAAGCCGCCCTTCTGCCGATCCGCCGTCGACGGCCGTCGGGTTCCCTGCGTCATTCGAAAGTGTCAGGTGCGAGCCCGCCCCTATTTCGATCAGGCTTCCCCGGAAGGGCCCGGTCCCCTGCGTGGTGCGCTTTGTGGAGGTCATATTGTTGAAGGAGTACACTTCGCGTTTCACGACATAGGGGAACTCGGTATAGCTTGAGCTCCCGCCCAAGGCCTGGAATTGCGCCTCTATGTCTTTGCGCAGGGTCGGCTTCCCGAGCACCGTCACGTCTCGACCGTCCTCTAAAGTAACCGCCCCATACAAGGAGCGCTGGTCCGCATTCTTCTGAATCGTGAATCCTACGGGGATATCCTGCAGAAGCTCGATGGTTCCGCCAGAGGAAATGTTCGCCATTGCGGCATCAAGCGTCGCATAATGCCAGGAATCAGCGGGCGAGTTCTTGTAACGCACCTGATAGTAGGTATCGAGCACCTTGCCGCCGCCCGCATCTAATGCGTTTATGTCAAGGTTCCAGTTCGTCCCCCCGACCCCGTAAACCGATTCGATACGGGGATCCTGCCCGTTCCAATAACTGTTGGCGCTGCTGATAGGCAGCCCGCTGTCTGCAATGAGGGATGAGCCTGGCTGGTCGCTTACCGTGCTGTAGAGCGCACCCTTGGTATTCGAGGTCGAATCGGATACCAGGAAACAATTGTCGATGACTGTGCGAATCGGCTTATAAACCGCAGCTGAACTACCATGGGTCTGGTAGCTATCATAACCGTTCGGTTGCTGGTTGGAATATGCCCCACGAAGTATCAATGTCGCCTCATCCGGCTGCGATGTGCGCGAAACGATGGTGCTGTTCTTCAAGATCAACCCGTAATAACCTGAATTGCCCACCCGTATGCCATAGCGCGATGCATCGATATTCAGATTGTTGTAGGTATTCCAATGGGGATTCTCGATGTTCATACCCCGTTGGATGTTGTTTACCGCAGTCATTCCATTGACATCAAGCATCGAGGGGCTTCCCAGCATCGAAATACCCACAAAAAAGTTCTCGAACACCGTGTTCTTGACCGTTGTAAAATGCGGTTGTGAGCCTGTTGGTGCATCAATTCCTGCAATGTTCACACCAGATAACTGCGAAAAAAAGTCGGTATTTCCATTAAAGCGGCAGCCGTCGAACTGGACGTTATGGACATAACGTCCCCCGTTGCCGTCAACGATGCTCGTATCGGCAGCGGATGTAAAATGAACAACCCCGTATAAGCTTGATCCTGGCGACGTGTAATAGCTGCCGCTCGAACTAGATTTGATTCCACTGCCGTCAAAGGTGATGTTCGACATGGTGAGATATTCGTAGGAAGAAAAATTCGATCCCCCCGAAATGATGAGTTGCCCCTTGATCCTCGTGGACTTGTCATCTGCACCGATCATCACAATGTTGCGTTCGACGCTGTCTGTGTCGTAATACATTTTCTGGCGAAGGTAATAACAAGTCTTGTTGTTAAGGCCTGGCGCATAGGAATGGAAGTTTCCGTAATCGTATTTGGGAGTATAATCCCCGCCTGCCATGAATATCCGATAGGTCGTGCCAGATGGCGTTGATGCATCATATATCTTGTTCAGAATACTTTGCAGTTCAGCTGGGTCTAGGGCGGAAGAACCGCTTCCTGTAGCCCCGTTCGCAACGTAATAGTTGATAACGCTTGAGTCTGTGATAGTGACCGTTATTTGGGGCAGAACCGCCCCACCGGATAGGATGTAATTTGAAGGAAGGACCGCCGTATAGGTATAGACTCCGGTAACGGTAGGCGTATACCCGGGAGAATTCCACGTTACATTGTTGATGGT
>JAVBQH010000001.1:0-8490 GCA_031549175.1 Raoultibacter sp. | reverse complement strand
GAACACCTTCACCGAGCTTGGCTTCAACAAGATGCTGGTCGAGGTGTTGGCGGTTATGGCAGAGCGCGGGGACATCGAACTGCTCCCCCGCGTATGGACAAGCTTCGGAGAGCAACTTGAAAGCAGGCTTGACCTGAGTGTGGTCGACGTTACGACGGCGGTTGCGCTTGATGACGGCCTGCGGCAGCTCATCAGCAAAAAAGCCGCAACAGAACTGGGCACGAACGTCGTCTTGCGCGAGCGCGTCGACCGGTCCATCTTAGGCGGTATCGTAATGAGCGTCCAAGGCAAGCGAATCGACGCCAGCGTCTCTTCGCAGCTTGAAAACGCTCGCAATGTGCTCAAACTATCAACAGATGGAGGTGAAAGCTAGTGACTGAAATCACCGCACAGTCTATTGACGAGGCACTGCGTAAGCAGCTCGACGCATTGACAACAAGCGTCGAAGCGCGCCAAGTCGGCACGGTCATCCAAGTCGGCGACGGCATCGCCCGTATCGACGGCCTCAAGGATGCCATGGCAGGCGAGCTTCTTGAATTCGTAAGTTGTGAAGGACAGACCGTCTACGGTCTCGCCCAGAACCTCGAAGAAGAGGAAGTCGGCGCCGTGCTCCTCGGTGACGTCACCGCAATCAAAGAAAACGACCAGGTTCGTACAACCGGTCGTATCGTAGAGGTTCCTTCAGGTAAAGACCTGATCGGCCGTGTTGTGAACCCCTTGGGTATGCCTATCGACGGGAAGGGTCCCATCAACGCGGAAGGCATGCGCCCCGTGGAATTCAGGGCTCCCGGCGTTATCGAGCGCCAGCCCGTTGAAGAGCCGATGCAGACCGGCATCATGGCTATCGACTCGATGATCCCGATCGGCCGCGGCCAGCGTGAGCTTATCATCGGCGACCGCCAGACCGGTAAGACTTCGATCATCGTAGACACGATCATCAACCAAAAAGGTAAAGACATAATCTGTATCTATGTTGCTATCGGTCAGAAGGCGTCGACCGTAGCAGGCCTGGTAGAGACCCTTGAGAAGCATGGTGCCATGGATTACACGATCATCGTGTCGGCAGCCGCTTCCGATTCTGCCCCGTTGCAATACATCGCGCCAATGGCCGGTGCTGCAATGGGCGAGTACTTCATGTACAATGGCGCAGATGGCAAGCCCGCTAATGAAAGCAACCCAGGACGCCATGTACTTTGCGTCTACGACGACCTTTCAAAGCAGGCTGTGGCCTATCGCCAGATGTCTTTGACCCTGCGCCGTCCTCCCGGACGCGAGGCATATCCGGGCGACGTATTCTACCTGCATTCACGCTTGCTTGAACGCGCCGTCAAGCTGTCCGACAAGAACGGTGCCGGCTCTTTGACTGCCCTCCCGATCATCGAGACGCAGGCAGGCGACGTTTCAGCCTACATCCCGACCAACGTCATCTCGATCACCGACGGACAGATCTTCTTGCAATCCGACCTTTTCTATCAGGGTCAGCGCCCCGCCATCAACGTCGGTATCTCGGTATCCCGCGTTGGCGGCTCCGCACAGATCAAGGCAATGAAGCAGGTTGCAGGCTCGCTGCGACTCGACTTGGCCGCCTATCGCGAGCTGCAGGCGTTTACGCAGTTCGGTAGCGACCTCGACAAGTCAACGCAGGCACAGCTCAATCGCGGTGCACGCATGACCGAGCTCTTGAAGCAAGGCCGATACGTGCCGATGCCGGTTGAAGAGCAGGCTGTCTCTATCTATGCGGGCGGCCATGGCTATCTCGACGATATCGACATCGTCGACGTGCTTCGCTTCCGTGCCGAATTGCTTGAATACCTCCGTGCCTCAAAGCCGGAGATCCTGCAAGCAGTTGCCACTGAAAAGAAGTTTACCGACCAAATCGAATCCGACCTGAATGCCGCGATTGACGCGTTCAAGACGCAGTTCGCCCCTTCAGCGGCGGAATAGGTAGGTAGAGCATGCCCAACCTGAAAGACATCGAAAAGCGCATCACCTCCGTCAGCTCGCAGAAGAAGATCACGCGTACTATGGAGATGGTGGCTGCTGCGAAGATACGCCGTGCAACCGAACGCATGATTGCAGCTACCCCGTATGCGGATGCTATGGTCGAGACCCTTGCCTACGTTGCCACGCAGACGGGCGGCGCCGAAAGCGTTTTACTGCGAGATCGTGAAGACGTTAAAAACCTCCTCGTGGTGGTCGTGGTGTCTGACCGTGGTCTCGCGGGCGGCTTCAATAGCAGCGTCTTTCGCTATGTCGAGCGTTTGGTCAAGCGGAAGGCTGCCGAAGGCGTGCAGGTTCAGATTGCTGCATGTGGCAAGAAGGCAATCAGCTATTTCACCTATCGTAAGATTACGCCTGTCCTAGAGATCCGCGACAGATCGGCCGACCCTTCTCCCGACGACGCTGCGGCTTTAGCCGCCTATGCGATTGCGGGCTATGAGGACGGAAGCCTCGATGAGGTGATCGTTGTTTACAACCATGCGAAAAACGCTGCCGAGCAGATCCTTCGTGAAGAGCGCGTGCTGCCGGTGGATACCAGCAGCTTTGAAGAAGGCAAGGTTGGCTCCGCGGCAGGCTTTGGGGCGGAAGGTGTAGAGAACCTGAGTTCTCGCGATGCCGCCGTGCAAGCCGTCTCTGCGGGAGCCGCCGTCTCTGCTGCGCAGAAGGACCCATCTGAGGATACGCTGACCAAGAAACAACACGGCAGCATTGATTTCGAGCCGAGTGAGGGAGTGGTTCTCGACAGCTTGCTGCCTGCGTATGTACGCACTGTCTTCTATCATGCCTTAATCGACTCTGCCGCTGGCGAGCAGGGTGCTCGCCGTACAGCGATGAAGGCAGCAACCGATAATGCTACTGAGATCGCCAACACTTTGAAAAGACTGTATAACCGTGTACGCCAGGGTGCCATTACCACAGAGATTTCTGAAATCGTTGGTGGCGCCGCAGCTTTGGAGGAATAAATGGCTGAAACTATGAACAATGCGCCGGTCGCGCAGGGTGCAACGGGACGAATCGTCCGTATCGTTGGCGCTGTTGTCGACGTGGAATTTCCGCCGAACGCAATGCCGGCGATCTACAACGCCTTGACCGTTGACGCAACAACCCCCATTGGGGAAGTAAGTACTGTGTTAGAGGTGCAGACGCACCTTCCCGGCGACCTCGTCCGTACGGTCGCCATGTCTTCGACCGACGGCCTCGTCCGCGGGATCGAAGTGAAGGACACCGGAAACCCGATCATGATGCCGGTAGGACCCAACACCTTGGGTCGCATCTGGAATGTGATCGGCCAGCCGGTTGACGGCAAGCCGATGCCGGAGGTTTCTGGTTGGCTGCCGATCCATCACCCAGCACCCGATTACGATACCTTGACCACTACCACCGAGATCTTCGAGACCGGCATCAAGGTCATCGACCTGCTCGAGCCCTTCGTAAAGGGCGGTAAGACCGGCCTCTTCGGCGGCGCAGGCGTCGGCAAGACTGTTATCATCCAGGAACTCATCAACAACCTTGCCCAAGAGCATGGCGGCACGTCAGTGTTCACCGGCGTGGGCGAGCGTACCCGTGAAGGCACAGACCTTTACATCGAGATGAGTGAGTCGGGCGTTATTGACAAGACCTGTCTTGTATATGGTCAGATGAACGAGCCTCCTGGAGCGCGTCTTCGCGTCGGCCTCGCTGGCCTCACTGAAGCAGAGTACTTCCGCGACCAGGGTCAAGATGTGTTGTTGTTTATCGACCACATCTTCCGTTTCTCCCAGGCGGGCTCTGAGGTATCCGCGCTTCTTGGTCGTATGCCTTCCGCTGTAGGCTACCAGCCTACGCTCGCTACCGAAATGGGCGACCTGCAGGAACGCATCACCTCGACCGAGACGGGATCGATCACTTCCGTGCAGGCCGTTTACGTGCCCGCCGACGACTTGACCGACCCGGCCCCGGCAACCACCTTCGCCCATCTCGACGCAAAGACCGTTCTTTCGCGTTCGATTTCCGAGCTTGGTATTTATCCCGCGGTTGACCCGCTGGAATCCACCAGCCGTGCGCTCGACCCGACTATCGTCGGAGAAGAGCATTACAACACGGCTGTCGGCGTGCAGGAGATCTTGCAGAACTATTCCGACCTGCAAGACATCATCGCCATCCTCGGCATGGACGAACTTTCCGAAGAGCAAAAGCTTGTTGTGACGCGCGCCCGTAAGATCCAGCAGTACCTGGGACAGCCCTTCCACGTGGCCGAACAGTTTACTGGCAATCCGGGTGTCTATGTAAAGCTGGAGGATACGATCCGTTCGTTCAAGACCATTCTTGACGGTGGCTGCGACGATATTCCCGAGCAGTGTTTCCGTTACAAGGGTGCTATTGAAGAAGTATTTGCAGCTTATGAGAAGCTGAAGGAAGAAGATAGTGATGTCTAAGCTGATTTGCGACATTGTTACCCCTGCTGCGAAGCTTTATTCTGAGGAAGCATACATGGTTGTCGTCCCTGGCGTCGAAGGCGAAATGGGCTACCTGATTAATCATGAGCCGCTTGTTTCGTTATTGGCAGATGGCCAGATTCGTATCCAGGTGGAAAGCGATTCGCCGGAAATGCACCGCTATGTTACGCAGGGCGGGTACGTTGAGGTTACCGGTCAAAAGGTTATCGTTTTGGCTGACCGTGCCTGTTCGGTAGAAGATGTCGATGAGGCAGAGGCCAAAAGGCAGCTTGAAGAACTTGAGGGAAAGCTTTCAAAGCTTGATGAAAACGAGATTTCGAAGTCAACCCTTCCCGCAGACATCGCCTGGTATAAGGCTCAGGTCAAAGCGGTCGAAAACCAGTAATCACCCAGCTCCTTCGCCTCAGTTAGCAAAAAGGCGCTGTCGTCTGGAAGCACTCAAAGGCCCCACATCTGTGGGGCCTTTGCTATGCCCGGATGCGAGACGAATGTTTCACGTGAAACATCCGTTCGTTTTTATCGACAAATGGGAGCGGATTCCGGATCCCTAAATCCTGATCAGGTAAAATCGGGAATCCAAATTGACTCTTGATTTGGTGTCTTTATGATGTCATAATGACACAATAAAGCATCACATAACGGAAGAAGGTTTGGAATGAGACTCGACCATTACATAGAAACCCTCAAGCAGGAAATGCTCTCAACCGCAGAGATCGGCGGGGAGGCGATGGCGGATACCGCAGAAAAGCTCCTTGCCTCGCTCGAATCCTCGACGCGCCTGGCGCTGCTCGAGGCGCTTTCCGCAGCCGCCGCAGAAATCACCTCGGAGCTTGCGCCGACCACCGTTGAGGTGAAACTGCAAGGCCGTGATCCGGAGTTCATTGTGGATGTCGCGCCTCCTGTTCCTATAGTGGACGAGGGATATCCCCAGGAAAGCCATCCGTATGCATCCGCATCCGCAAAGGCCTCTGCAGATCCGGAAGCAGATGCCGAGGAAGCCGACGACCTTGTCCGCACGACACTCCGCCTCCCCGAAAGCCTGAAGAGGCGCATCGACGAAGCCGCTTCACGAGAGGGCGTCTCGGTCAACTCATGGCTTACCCACGCCGCACTGTCCTCGCTGGAAAGGCCGCCCGCATCTGACCAGGCCTATAAGAAGGGCAGCCAAAGATATGTGGGGTGGGCGTGATGTTATCCCCTGCATACAAGCTAGCCTTTGAAACCACCAGGTAAACCCGGAATGAGATGATAGATATGACGACATTTGAAACAGCAGCCCCCATCAAGGCAAACATCGAGATTCCCCTCGGCGAGATAAAGGTATTGGCCACTTCACGCACTGATACGGCGGTCACCGTCCGCCCCACCAATCCCACCCGAGGAGCCGACTGCAAGATGGCCGATACGGTCAGCGTCGACTACCTCAACGGCTTCCTGTACGTGAAAGGCCCGAAACCCTGGTTCTACGCCCCGCAATTCATGAGCCGTGGCTCGGTCGACGTCATCATCGAGCTGCCAGAGCGCTCAAGCCTGAAGATCGAGCTTGGGATGGGCAACATCATCGGCGAAGGTACCTTCGGGAACTGCTCATGCATTTCCGGCATGGGGTCTATCGCAATCGGGCAGGCAACCGACCTCAATGCAAAATCCGGACATGGGGACATCGAGGTGCAAAACATCCTGGGAAACGCCAGGATAACCTCGGGTTCCGGTCGGATCCAGATCGGCACCATAGAGGGAAACCTTACGGTCAAGTCGGGAAACGGCGACATTACCATTGATACCGTATCGGGCGACGCAGATTTCAAGACCGGGAATGGCCGCATAGAGGTCGGGCATTCCCTTGGAACCATCTCGGCGAAATCCGGCAATGGAAAGATCTCGGTAGGTGGGGTGGTTCGCGGAAAATCATCGCTTTTTACCGGCGCCGGCTCGATCGACATCGGGGTGGATCCGAAGACCCGGGTCTGGCTCGACGTCTTCACGCATCGCGGCGCAATCCGGAACACCATTCCGCCGAAAGACAGCTCAAGCGACAGTTTCGAGAAAGCCGAGGTCACAGCTCGCACCTCGTATGGCGATATCGCGATTTATCAGGAAACAGGCGTAGCCTAACCGAGAAAAGGGGACAGTCCCCTTTTCTCGGGCGCTCCCTTCGATGATCCCTGTTGGACAGGATTTGTTATACTCGACAATGTGCCCGACAGGGCATGCCTTTTCTACAGACGAGGGGAGCGAAGATGAACGACGTGATGAATCTTGCCGTAGTCAACTTTAGGACGATCTGGGGAAACAAAGAGGCGAACCTCAACAGGATCGTCGGTTACGCCCGTTGCGCCGCCAAGCAAGGCGCCGACATGGTCCTGTTCCCCGAAGTGAGCCTTTCCGGATACGACGATCCAGAAGACACGCCCTATGCCGAGAAGGTCCAGGTGAACCTTGCGGAGGAGATCCCCGGGCCTGCAACTGCTGCAGTGGCCGAAGTGGCCAAGCAATATGGCGTCTATATCATCTTCGGCATGCCCGAGAAGGTGGGCGAGGTGGTGTACAACTCTGCCGCCATCGTCACGCCCGCGGGACACGCAAGCGCCTATCGCAAGATGCATCTTGTCAATCGGGAGCCCGAATGGGCGAAGCGTGGCAGCGAGCCCGGCGTGTTCGAAACCCCATGGGGGTTGGTGGGGATCGGCATCTGCTACGACACCTATAACTTCCCCGAACTGGTCTCTTACGCTGCCGCGAAGGGCGCGCGCCTGTTCTTGAGCCTTTCGGCAGCGGGGTACACGAATGCGGCGCCAAAGACATTCCAGACCAAGGTGGAGGCGAACGTCCTTCGGGGAAACATCTATCTTGCAACTGCCAATCTGGTCGGACGCGATCTGGTCTACGACTTTGGGGGCGGAAGCCATATCCTGGGGCCGGTAGGACTGCGCAATGACGTTGCCTGTTTGGCCGGCTATCCCTTTGGCGACGAGCGCGGCCTGGTGCCTGGCATGTATATGGCAACGATCGACCTCTCGCTCGTTCAACACCAGGTAATTAACATGTACAAGAACATGTACAATACCAATGAGATCACCAGGACACCTGATTGGCGCCCCGATATCTATGCAGGTATGTTCAACGAGCTGGCCGAATCGGAAGGTTGGCAGTCGAAGACGCAGGAGTAGCACCCACAACGGCAAAAGGAAAACCATACCGAAGAATTTCAGCGAGCCGGTAGTAGCAGGAGATAACGAGAAGCTCAAAGCGGTCTTTGACAAATGTGAGGCCGACGCTATGGCTGCTATAGACATCAATTATTTCGGAATTCCCGATAGATCACGCTCTTCTGAGCGGTATTCAAAAAAGAAGGGAATGTCAGTTCTCCCCCTGATCCAATTCGGGAAATCTCCATGAGCTGTTGCACCCAAATCCTTACAATGCTGGTATCATAAAGGCGACTCAAACGAACACCTCCGGCAGCGTATCTCGCGGATTCGAGGCACACTATATGGCATTTGTCCACCTACACAACCATACCGAATATTCCCTGCTCGACGGCGCAACCCACATCATCGATATGGTTCGACGTGCGGCCGAGCTCGACATGCCCGCCGTTGCCATCACCGACCACGGCGTTATGAGCGGCGTGCCCGAACTAAGCGACGCCTGCGACAAGGTGGAAAAGGAGACCGGTAAGCGTGTCAAGCCCATCTTTGGTTGCGAGATATACTTCACCACCGACGACGAGTTGAAGCGCGATGGCAAGCCGGCCCTCTACCACATGCTGTTGCTTGCGAAAACCAACACGGGTTACCACAACCTGGTGAAGCTCGTCTCGGAATCGCACGTCGACAACTTCTATTACAAGCCGCGTACCACTTTTTCTCAATTGGAGAAATACGCGGAAGGAATCATCGCCACCAGCGCCTGTTTGGCGGGCATCATCCCGAAGCTGCTCGACGACCGGTGTTTTGAAGACGCGGTCGCGTGGGCACGGAAGTTTGCAGGTGTTTTCGCGCCAGGCGACTTCTACATCGAGCTGCAAGACCAAGGCCTTACCACCGATGGC
>JAVBQH010000142.1:0-11086 GCA_031549175.1 Raoultibacter sp. | reverse complement strand
GATCTCTGTCCCGGTAGGCCCAAGGGTTTCAACCACGTCGCCTTTCTTGTGCCCGAGAAGAGCCGACCCGACAGGCGATTCGTTCGATATCTTTCCGGCCGCCGCATCGCTTTCGGCACCGCCCACTATGGTGAAGGCCCTTTCCTTGCCGTCGAGGTCGACGATCACGGTGCTGCCTATAGTGACTTTCGTGGAACGCTTCGGGGCGACGACAATCGTTGCCTCGCTCAGGATATGGCTGATCTCGGCGATGCGCGCCTCCATCATGCCCTGTTCGTTTTTCGCATCGTCATATTCCGAGTTTTCTGATATATCGCCGAATTCACGGGCGATCTTGATACGCTCGCCAATCTCAGCGCGTTTCTCGGTTTCCAGAAAATGCAACTCTTCTTCAAGCTTTTTCTTGCCTTCCGGAGTGAGGATGCAGTCTTTGTCTGCCATGTATGATCACCTATTCTTGATTACCATCCTATTACAAAAACACGCAGGTACATGACCTGCTTGTTTCCTTACCTGCTTATGGTGCCCCAAGGGGCTTGTGCTCAAAAGTGCTTACGTCGTATAAAAATAACGCGGCACGCGCCTATGGAACCTGCGCCTGCCGCGGATTATTGTAACAGTTTATTCGTCAGTTTTCTTCTTGGTTGTCGTACTTCGCGCGGTGCTTTTTGAAGAAGTGCTTTTCTTGGCGGTGGCCTTTGCGGGCTCTTCGTCGACTTCTTCCACTGGTTCTTCGGTTTCCTCTTTGATGTTTTTGGAACCACCTACGCCTTCACGCAGGCTCTTAACCGTTTTGCCCAAAGCGCTGCCGAGCTTCGGGAGGTTTTTCGGGCCGAAGATCAGAAGGACCACAACTAAGATAATGAGCAGTTCGCCCATACCTATTCTGAAAGGACCGATACCCATGTAATGCCTCCAAGCTATTAGTGCAAGAACCCTATATGTTCTCTTGGGATTTGACTTCGTCAGGGTACCACAATTTCGGAAAAAGGAATGCTTTCCTATAAAGAATACATTCGGGCGGCTTTGCGGCTTGGGCAACCGGGCGCAAGGCGTGCCCCATTGGTCGATAGACTACATAACCAGCGGGTTTCAGGGCGGCAAAGCGCATCTTCCCCACACCGGCCGCCATCCGCGAAACGACGGGAGGCACGCCTCCCTCATGATTTAAACACAATGGATGCATCGCGGCGGCGTGCAAAGGGGTCTGGCCCTTTTGCACGCGCCCTTCGCCTGTTTCAGCCGGCGAACGACTCGAATGCGCGCGTGACTTCGGCGACGCCGCTTGCCAGCTTCACCGTGCCCTGGTTGTCGATGCGCAGCAGGCTCGGCACATGGTCGATCCCGTAGCGTTCGGCAAGCCCGGGGTTCTCTTCGGCGAACACCTTCGTGAAGGGGACGCAATGCTCTTGCAGCAGCGTTTCCACGCGCCCGCAGTTCGGGCAGGTCCTCGTTGCGATCAGGTAGGTGCCTGCCGGAAGCGCACCTTCCGGGCCGAAGTCCACCCCGGGCGCCTCGAAGCGTCCCTTCGTGCCGTCGAACTCGACCGCCTCGGCGCCGACCGCAAGGGCCTGCAACCCGGCGAAGGCCCGCGCCGCCTCCCCGTCGCCCTTGATGAGCTTCGAGCGGCCGATGTCATAGACCTGACGGTCCTTGAACTCCTGCGATTTGCCGTCATTCCAGTTCTTGACCGGCCGATAATAGCCGGTGATGCGGCTGTACATCTCCGTCTCCTTGCCACACGTCGGGCATTCATGTACCTCGCCGGGGATGTAGCCATGGTCGGCACAGATCGAGTACGTGGGCGACATGGTGTAGTAGGGCAGCCGGTAATGCTCGGCGATCTTGTGGACCAGGGTCGCCGCGGCCTTCCAATCGGGCAGCTTCTCGCCGAGGAAGGCGTGGAACACCGTGCCCGAGGTATAGAGCGTCTGCAGGTCGTCTTGGACGTCGAGCGCGCTGAAGATGTCTTCCGTATAGCCCACCGGCAGGTGGGACGAGTTCGTGTAGTACGGCGTCCCGTTCTCGTTCGCGGTGATGATGTCCGGGAACTCGTCTTTGTCATGCTTGGCGAAGCGGTAGGTGGTGCTTTCTGCCGGCGTGGCCTCCAAGTTGTACAGGTCACCGTATTTTTCCTGGTAGTCGCTCAGGCGCTCGCGCATATGGTTGAGGACCTCGCCTGTGAATGCCTGGGCGGCGGCCTCGGCCATATCGGCATGGAGCCACTTTGCGTTCAGGCAGGCCTCGTTCATGCCGACGAGCCCGATAGTCGAGAAGTGGTTCTCGAAGGTGCCCAAATAGCGTTTGGTGTAGGGGTAGAGCCCCGCATCGAGCAGCTGCGAGATGAGGTCGCGCTTGGTCTTCAGCGACCGTGCGGCGAGGTCCATCAGGCGGTCGAGGCGCCGGTAGAAGTCGGCCTTGTCTGAGGCCTGGTAGGCGATGCGCGGCATGTTGATGGTGACCACGCCGATCGAGCCGGTCGATTCGCCGCTTCCGAAAAATCCGCCCGACTTCTTGCGCAGCTCTCGCAAATCGAGGCGCAGGCGGCAGCACATAGAACGCACGTCGGAAGGCTCCATGTCGGAGTTGATGTAGTTGCTGAAATAAGGCGTTCCGTACTTTGCCGTCATCTCGAAGAGCAGGCGGTTGTTCTCGGTCTCGCTCCAGTCGAAGTCGCGCGTGATCGAATAGGTGGGGATCGGGTATTGGAAGCCGCGGCCGTTCGCATCGCCTTCGATCATGATCTCTATGAAGGCACGGTTGACCACATCCATCTCGGCCTGGCATTCGCCATAGGTGAAGTCTTGGCTCTGGCCGCCGACGAGCGCCGGGGTGTCCCTCATGTCTTCAGGGACCACCCAGTCAAGCGTGATATTGCTGAAAGGGGCCTGCGTGCCCCAGCGCGAAGGCGTGTTCACGCCGAAGATAAAGGACTCGAGGCTCTTCTTCACCTCATGGAGGGTGAGGCCGTCTTTCTTGACGAAGGGGGCGAGGTAGGTGTCAAACGATGAAAACGCCTGCGCACCCGCCCATTCGTTTTGCATGATGCCGAGGAAGTTCACCATCTGGTTGCAAAGGGTAGCCAGGTGGCTTGCGGGCTTCGAGGTGATCTTGCCGGGGACGCCGCCGAGGCCATCAAGGATCAGCTGGCGCAACGACCATCCGGCGCAGTAGCCGGTAAGCATAGAGAGGTCGTGGAGGTGCAGGTCGGCGTTGCGGTGGGCTTCAGCAACCTCGGGGTCGTAGACCTCTGAGAGCCAGTAGTTCGCGGTGATCGCGCCTGAGTTGGAAAGGATGAGCCCGCCGACGGACTAGGTGACGGTCGAGTTCTCTTTGACGCGCCAGTCCTCGACCTTCACGTATGAGTCGACGATGGCCTTGTAGTCGAGCAGGCTGGCGTTGGCGTTGCGCAGCTTCTCGCGTTGCTTGCGGTAGAGGATGTAGGCCTTTGCGACATCGGCGTAGCCGCCGAGGCTCAAGACCTCCTCAACGCTGTCCTGGATGTCCTCGACGTCGATGACGCCGTCTTTGATCTTCGGCTCGAAGTGGGCCGTCACGTTGAGGGCGAGCATGTCGATGGTGGTCGGGTGGTACTGTTTGCCCAGAGCCTCGAAGGCCTTGTCGATTGCGGCCGAGATCTTTGAGATGTCGAAATCGGTCGTTTGTCCATCACGCTTTTTCACCTGATACATTGCATGCTCCTCCGCCAAGAATCGAGAAAAGGGGGCGGTCGCTTTTCTCACTTTTCGCTTTTGCTTTCCTTTAGATAAGATGCGCGTCGTCCAACGTGCATCCTAGAAATAGAAACGAGAAAAAGTGACCGCCCCCTTTTCTCGTTTCTCGGCTGTTTGGGGACATTTACGATAGCACCCCTATGTTTTGAGTCAAGAAAAAAGCACCATATGTAGCAAATTGTTTACTAATGTATACAATATATTGTGGTATGTTGGACACACCAGTTAAGAACGCTGCCGTTCACTGCCGCATGGCTGCCGATGAGCCTTACTGCAAGGGAGGATAATCGGAGGAGCACGCAAAGGCATACAGGAAAGAGGCAGGATGAAGATAGCCGGATTACAAAAACTCACGCTCCTGGACTATCCGGGAAAGACGGCAGCCACCGTGTTCACGCCCGGCTGTAACTTCCGCTGCCCTTTCTGCTACAACAAAGACCTGGTGCTCGGTTTGCAAGAGGATGGCGCCTTCCCCGACATCCCTCAAGATGAATTCTTCTCGTTCCTGGAAAGCCGGGAAGGCCTGCTTGACGGCGTCTGCATAACGGGTGGCGAGCCCCTGATGCAGCCCGGCGTTGAAGAGTTCTGCGCACGGGTCAAAGAGCTTGGCTTCCTTGTCAAGCTTGACACGAACGGCAGCTTCCCTGGCCGCTTGCGCGACCTTGTGCAGGCGGGCCTCGTGGACTACGTTGCGCTCGACGTGAAAAACGCGCCCGGGCGCTACGAGGAGACAGCCGGCCACCCCCGAGAAAAGGGGACAGTCCCCTTTTCTCGGTTCCCGGCCGAGGATAGTGCAGAAGGGCCTGACCCCCTTGCACTCCTCGTGCGCGAGAGCATCGACTTCTTGCTGGAAGGCCTTGTCGACTACGAGTTCCGTACGACCGTTGTGCGTGAATTCCACGACCGCGGACACCTGCTTGCGCTTGCCGAGTGGCTTCGCGGTGCGCGGGCATGGTTCCTTCAGAGCTTCGTTGACTCGCCGGAGGTTTTGGCAGGGCAAGGCCGCTTTCATGCCTGGGATGACGAAGAACTGCGCGCCCTGCTGCCTGCGTTGCAGGCAATCGTGCCCAGCACGCAGCTAAGGGGGCTGTAGGCCTCGTCGGGGGTCAGCCTGTCCTTTTCCTTTGTGCGCAGCTGCCCACAAGGGACGGCCGCCCGGTTCCTGCAGTTTCCTATCCTTTGAAAAGGGCGTGCTTGAGTTCTTCCTCATCTTTGACGGAAAGCGAGGTCTGGAGGACATCTCCGCCGAAAGGCCTCAATGCCGAAACGAATTTGTCCGCCGTCACATCATCGATGATCATAAAGACAGCGGCGCTGTCCGTTGTGGTAAGGAGGTTTCGCACCCGTTCTTGGAAATCGTTGTCCACACCGTTCTTGGAAATGACGCCGGCAAGCGCCCCGAACCCTGCCCCGATCGCAGCCCCGAAAAACGGGACGAAGAAGATCATCCCGAAGAGGATTCCCCAGAACAGGCCCCACACGGTGGAGGTGCCGATCGAACCGCCCGGGGTGACCACGTCGTACTTCCCGTCACCCCTTCTAGCGACGACGGCAACGGACTGCAGGTCTACGATCAGCTCTTTCTCGAGGTTCAAGACTTCCTGATAGGCTGCCTTCGCCTTTTCCTCATTCGGATATCCCAGCACTACAAGCTTGCTCATGGCTTCTCCTCTCACATTGACGTGGATTGCCTATGGGCACACTGTATACCCGCCAAGGGTCTTGTGGCTGAAAGTGTTTTCCCTTCGACACCGCATTGATGACGCGCTGTATGGCTTGTGGATTTCTGCAGATGGATGTATCACATGAGTATGGAATGGGCCTCGGGCTGGAACAAACCCGAGGCCCAGTGCCCCTCTATTGGTTGTATGCATCCCATAGCGCCTGGATGTCGATCTTCTTCATCTGCAGCATCGCACGGTTCACGCGCGCCGCACGGGTTTTGTCGCTTTCATCAGTGAGACGCCCGAGCTCGCTCGGTGAGACCTGCCATGACACGCCGAACTTGTCTTTCAGCCAACCGCAGGGCTGTTCCTGGCCGCCCTCGGTCAGCTTTTCCCAGTAGAAGTCGATCTCATCTTGTGTGTCACAGGGGATCATAAGCGAGACGCCCTCGCTGAAGGTAAATGGATGCGGGGCGCTGCTGTCCATCGCGACGAACGACGTCCCGCCCATCCTGAATTCCGCATGGAGCACGCTGCCCTCGGTGCCGCCGCTGTCCTTGCCGTGCCGCTCGAACAGATCCATGGAGTAGTCGGCGAACAGTCCGCTGTACTGCCCTATAGCCTCTTCGGCACGCCCGTCGACCGCACCGGTGAAAAGCAGGTAGGGGCTGATCTTGTTGAGCTTCTTCTGCTCGTGGGACAAAATGAGCTGCCAGGAGACGCCGAAGCGGTCCTCGAGCCAGCCGAAGCGCTCGCTGAAAGGGTATTCGCCGAGAGGCATCAGGGCGCGGCCGCCATCGACGAGCTTCCCCCAAAGCTCATCGAGCTCTTCCCTCAAATTGCATACGACGAAAAACGAGATGGAGGGGTTCGGCTTAAAAACCGGCCCGCCGTTCACGGCGCCGAAGCGCTGGCCGCAGATCTCGAAGTCAACGTAGAGAACCGTGCCGTCAGGCGGGATGGTACCTTCGAAGTCGTCGGGGAAAAGCCCGTCGAAGTAGTGGCTTACCGACTCGATGTGCCCGTACTTGAATGTTTCCACGTAGAACTCGGCGGCTTCCAAAGCGTTTTGGTCGCACCATATCTGCGGGGCTATCTTGTTCATTGCGTTCACCTTGTTTCCCTTGTTTTCGAGGGCGGCCTGCCCTCTTTCAGGACATTCATTAGCATACTAGCAAAGATTCACCTGGACAATCTTACCAGACGGTTATCCTTGGGTAACATGAGATAAACCGTCCCCCGGCCTGTTGGCGGCTTTCTTTCCTTTCTTCGCAGGGAAGAAGGGCTCGCAATGCCTGGACTATGCCTGCTGCGTTTGGACGCCTCGGGCGCGCTGCTGAGTATAAGGACCTATATCCCGATCATCGCTGTGTTGACGTAGTCGTATCCCGCGACGCTGCTTGTATGGCAGCGGCTGGCGGTCGTTGGGAGGCCGGGCTGCGTTAACGACCGCTTCGCAAACTCGCTAACACCAAAGTTTATGCTAAAGGGGCTAGCTTGCTACTCGGATTCCGGACTACGCTGAGCGTCGCCAGCGCGGCTACCATGTCTCTTGTGCTTGAACGGAGAATCAACCGCACTACCAACGGATTTTGCCGCGCCTGAGATAAGCCTCCCAAAACCCTTTGCTGCAATGAGTGCTTGTGGTTCATCGGACACCCCATCCCCATCGAGATCAACACTTCGAAATGGACGTGTTATTTTATCTGCAGTAACGGTGACTCCTTTTGCGACGACCTCTGAGCCAGAGCGCACTTGCTCACTAACCGCCCTGGCAGCCTCCTCAAGAGCCTCTAAGGCCTGGTTGGTCTCGCCTTCTTCCGGCTCTGGATCAGTCGGCACGTCAAGATAGTCTGGAAAGACCAAAGGAGCCTCTGAGAATGCCAAATTGGCGGCTTCGACTACTTCTCGGCCAAAAACAAATTTTGTGATTCCTCCTGTAACGGCACCAACGCCACATTCGATAGCTGTCTGTTGTTTGCCGCTCAAGTCTATCTGGGTGTTCTCGAGCACACCTGATTGAATATTGCGAACGAAATTCTGCGCTGACTCATTAGGCAATGAGTCAGCTAGTGTATTTGCCCAGTGGATAGGGTGCTTCTTTTCATTGTCTTCCTTTGAACAACCTATGGCAACTTCAGTGTCTGGGGTCTTTGTCAGATTTTCAGCAATAGAAGAAACGCGCTGATGGCTTATCTGACCGTTTGTCAACCCATACACAAGAGCTTGTGCTTGTTGCTGATCGTATTCAATGCCATGAATCTCAGCAATAGCGAGAGCGTACAAGGCTGTGATTTCAAATTGAATCTGCTCTTCTCCTGCTGGCAATAGGGTGTTCGTAGCCATTTGAGCGCCTGACTTAGCCACACCTAAAGCAGCTGATTTAGCAATCGCTTTTGCTCCACCTTTAACCACTCCTCCACCCGGGATAAGCGCTATACCAATCTCGGCTGCAATACCACCTACTGTTACTGCAGCCCCTGCAGCAGTTATTGCCGAAATGTAGCTTTGTCCAAGCACGGTGATAACTTCTGCTGGAGTAGCATCGGGACTGCGTCGACGTATCCATCGTATATATTTACGAACGGCATTCTGGCGTCCGGTAACAGCCTCTTTAATCTGTCGATCCGCCTCCTCGTTTGTAAGATCTGCTTCTAGAGCTATCTCTTCAATAGAATCGTCGTCTTTCGGAGCAACTATATTATTTTCACTGTTCATATACTTATATCTCCCCGACCCTTGCCCATAGTCTAATCCACTATCCATTATAGCCCGCACATGCCATATACGACAGCAATTCGACCTAGGTTGAACCGATTTGTAGACCCTACGCCCGGAAAGCCTTGTCGGTGTTTTCGTATCTCGTGACGTTGCTGCTTGTGTGGCAGGCGCAAGGCACATCACCTTCTTCGGATCGAGCAGCATTGCGCCATGCGATTCTCGGTATACGCAGTCTGTTACTATGGATGCATGGAGGAAAGCAGCCTGTCATACCACGACTTCGCTCGATTTGCAGCCCAGCCGCTTGAAGCAGTAGCCCGCGATTGCGAGGTGTCGGTGTTTCGCGCGACCGGTCCTGGCGGCCAAGGCGTCAACACCACCGACTCTGCCGTTCGCATGAAACACCTGCCAACCGGCATCACGGTAACCTCCCGTGAGTCACGCAGCCAGTTTCGCAATCGACAGCTCTGCCTTCAGAAGCTTCATGCAATCTTTGAGCGCAAGGCACGACCTCCAACGGTTCGCAAGAAGACCCGCATCCCGCGCGGCGCAAAAGAAAAGCGTCTTCGAACCAAGCATATCGTCAGTGCGAAAAAATCATATCGGAAGAAGGTCGAAGAGTAGCCCTGCACATCAAATGATCTGCTACCAAAAATGGCAGAACAAACGAATGGGAGCCCAATGGATTTGAGCAAATGTGCGATTTTGAAACCGCAGGTCATTTAGGTAGCGGCAACAAACGGCACCAAGCGTCAACAGCCCGCAACAACCTTTTTCGTTTGCGTAAGACCCATCTGAGACCCATTTTGGGATTGATCGAAGAGCATCGAAATAGCCTCGGACGGAACTACCTTGCATACACTCCCACTTCACATCATCATGGTAAACTATATGCATATTTAGGAGGCATGCAATGACCGCTCAGGAAATGGAAAACATCATCAACGAAGTCGAGCACTCGCTCGCTGTCGAGCACTTGACTATGTCTGATGAAGAGAAAGAGAACCTGAGGCGTGTCGGCCGTGGCGAACTGAGCTTCCAAGAGCTCATCGCCCTGTACGTCGAGGATGCGAGAAAGACCGCAGCATCCAATGCCTAGCCACGAAGATCAGGCCTTCGATTACCGCTATGACCCCGATGACCCTTACGTTTACGAGGGAACCAGTACGCTCATCAACAAATTCGGTCTTACGAATCCGATCGAGCTCTCACGCATCGAAAAAGCCATCACCGGTGCAGCAATCGCCTCGCTTGAGGTCACTCCTGTTGTCGGAAAATACGATTTGAAGCACTTGCAGGCCATTCACAAGGCGCTGTTTGAGGAGATATACGAATGGGCAGGCCAGATCAGAAGGAAAGGTTTTATCTCCAAAGGGAACTCCTTGTTCTGCGCGGCGGAATACATCGAACCTTACTCTACAGACCTGTTCGGAAAGCTGAAAAGCGAGAATTTTCTCCGAGATCTCGACCACGAGGCCTTTGCCGACCGAATCGCGTTCTACATCGCAGAAATCAATGCGCTTCACCCGTTCCGCGAAGGCAACGGACGCACCCAACGTGTGTTCATCGACCAGCTCTCCCGACAAGCAGGATGGAATCTCAACTTAACCGCAATTGAGCCCGAGCTGGTGGTGGATGCTTATATTACCTCAATGACCGATTGCTCGCCCTTGGCTGGTCTGCTTAGAGGAACTATCAAGCAGTTGGCAGCCTTATAGCGCTTGACCTATTATCGGAGGTGTAGAGCACAAACATATGCCTCTTTGATACCAGACGCTCCAAAGTTGGCACAGCAACAGTATTAGTAACCGTGATCGGGTTGGAGATATTCGTCCTCTTCGTCTTCATCGCCAAAATAAAAATCGTCGCCTGCTTTTTTATCATCTTCGTCGGGCGCTGGAGTCTCCCCAATTACTGATATTCGTGTTCTAGCAGCATCAACTTTCTCCTTGATGGCAGTTGCCATTTTTTCGAGCTCTTTCGTAGCGTCTTCGTTCATACATCCATCCGATGTCACTTCAATGTCTTGCCGTTTAGCAAGCAGATAATCGAGAAACTTTATGTAGTCAAAGTTTTCCTCTTGCCCTGCTATATCTTGCATTTTTATGACTATCTCATCATGCTGATTCTTTGTTACCAGTATCTTCATTTACCCTCCTCAGATCTTTTAGATCGTACTTTTTGTATCTTTGCTTTACAGCTTGCTTACCGCCATCAGTTAACTCAGCAACATAATCAAGCGCCCGAACTCCGTCGATCTCTCCTTCAAGAGGAGCGCTTCTAATCTTAATTTTCCCATTGTTTTTGCACACAATTACATATTCTGCATCTCCCAAAACCGGGATGGTTGAATCGTGGGTCACAACAATTATTTGGCGATTCTTTTTTGCCCCCTTAATCGCCTCAACCAAGCCACCTGAAATATAATCTGCTGCCAAATTGTCTTCTGGCTGATCAATAATGAGCGTTGCATTGTCGTCTTTATATGCGAGCAATAGGTCTAACACTACCGACGCTTTACGTCCAGGACTTAAAAGTTCCCAGCTTACATCATCCTTCGAGATAACCGAGTAGGAAACATCGTTTAGGTTTTCCAGCTTTGCAACAATTTTTGTAGCCACCGTACTATATGAACCATCACTTATTATCTTTTTACTGTAGTTTTCAATAAAAAGATCCTCCGCTTTGACTTCACTATCCGGGGAGACGTGCTTCGACTTGTTGAGAATTGAATTAAAGGCTTCGACTATACTTTCCTTTGTTAGGCTGAGCTTATGCTGGGTAATCAAGGTGTGGCCTCCCAGCTTCTCGCTATTGGAGCTGCTTGTTTTATTGTAATTTGACAGGATTTTATCCCACGTTTTTTGAAACTTTTCCTTCTGCTTCAAAAGTGCATCTATATGCTTTAGTAGATCCTTATAGCTCTTTCTCCGAGCCTTATCCCTGGCGGTCAGAGAGTTGATAATG
>JAVBQH010000149.1:0-5609 GCA_031549175.1 Raoultibacter sp. | reverse complement strand
TGGTCAGGCAATGGACTTCGACGGCGCAGCCCTATAGGATCGAGGGCCTGGTTCCGGGGAGCTACCGGTTGCACGAAGACCTGTCTCCCGTAGGGTACTTGATTGCAGGCGATGTCACATTCGAAATGGGCAGCAGCGGCGTAGTGCAGAAAGTCGTGATGAAAGACGAGCCCGTGACGAAAGCCTCGCTGCCAAAGGCTCATGACCCTATTGCGAAGGTGCTGCCCGTTCTCGGCTTTGTCGGATTCCTTGCCTGCCTTTTGGTGCTGGCAGGATGCATCAAGAAACGCTACCGATGACAAAGGGCCCCGCACTACTGGGCGCATCACAGGATATCGCCGCGTGCCCGATACCCCTTGCACGTGCCATACCGGCCGTGAAACAAGCGGACGGCGGGATGCGGCGGTGTCCTACTCGGCAGGCTGGAAGGTATCTTTGTCCGGGGCGAAAGACTGCATTGCCTGGATGGTGCGCTCAAAGAGCTCGTCAAGCTCCCAGCCAAGGCGGTCGGCGCCGTCAGAGATCACCTCGCGCGAGCAGCCTGCTGCAAACCGCTTGTCTTTGAATTTCTTCTTCAACGACTTGGTGTTGAAATCCATCACGCTTCCGGAAGGGCGCATCTTGATGGCAGCCCCTATGAGGCCCGTCAGCTCGTCGGTTGCAAACAGGACCTTCTCCATCTGCAGCTCGGGCTCGGGGCACTGGTCGTTGACGTCGCCGTTGTGCGACTGCACCGCATGGACGAGTTCGTCGGTTCCTCCGATTTCCCGTATCATCTCGGCACCCTTTATCGTATGGTCTTCCGCCGTCTGGAACTCTTCCCAGTCAACGTCATGCAAAAGCCCCGCGATCCCCCAGAATTCAACGTTCTCGGGATCATATTCCTCGGCAAAGTACCTCATGACGCCTTCGACGGTTTCGCCATGTTCGATATGGAAGGGATCCTTGTTGTGCTCCTGCAACAACGCGAACGCCGCCTCCCGTGTCATTCCTGCTTCAAGCTTTGCCATGAGTTGCCTCCCTCGAGATTCGTCATCAGGATTCCGCCCGACTTGTGAGTTCCGGTTCAGTATACACGCGTACCTGGATTTTTGACATGCCGCACAGCTCCTTCGTCCCATAATGAGCACAAGTGCTTTTGCGGCTTGCCGAAACAGATAAGGCCTGCCCGCGAAACCGCCTTTCGGCCTTTCGACGGCACCCCTCCCATCAACCGCTTCGGCCACCCGCTGTCTCGCTCGGCAGCCTTGCGTGCCGGGAGGGATGTTTCACGTGAAACAATTGTTCTCAACAAACTGGTAGATATACGATTTTCTAAACTGTTCCATGCTTTGGTTTCCGGCTTTCTGCATGGTTGTAGACCCCGAAAAAAAATGGGGCCTTGCCGCTTCTGCCCGCAGGCATCTGATGCCCGGTTGTTAGAAGGTGAAGCCGGTCGCCTGGATGATCAGCCCCCAGACGATGCCTATGGCAAGCAGCCCGACGACGATTGCCAAATTCTCTTTCGGCTTTTTATTCGTCTGGAACAAGACAAGGATGCCGACGCCCGCCGCCGTCAAAAGACCTGCCATCATCGCGCCCGGGCCAAGCGTCCCCTGCAGGTAGAGTTCGGCGATCGCCACACTCGCGGCGCAATTCGGGATAAGGCCGACCAGCGCGGAGGCCACGATTGAGAGCTCAGGATTTGCGCTGATGAAGCCTGCGAGTGCCTCTTCCCCGATCAAGGCAATGACTATATTCAAGATCAGGGTGATGATGAATATGAACAGCGTTACGTGGAGCGTATGCTTGACGGCGCTCTTAAAAATGCCGCCCTCTCCTTCATGGCAATCGCAATTCTCTTGTTCGCACAACTCATGAATGTGGATGGAAGCGTCATGGGGACGTTTTGAAAAGCGCATTGCGAAGTCGATGACGAAGCCCATGATGATGCCGATGACGACCTTCACCCCAAGGATCTTGAGGATCGACATGATGTCAGCCTGCTCGGCGATGAATACGGGAAGCATCTCGTCGGAGGTTGAGAGGAACACCGCATATAGCGTTCCCAAGGTGATAACCCTGCCTGCATAGAAGGTGGCCGCCACGGCCGAGAAGCCGCATTGCGGCACCACGCCCAAAAACGAGCCTATCACAGGGCCGGCTTTCCCCGACTTTTGGATGGCGGCACGGGTCTTATCCCCGGCCTTGTGCTCGAGGGCCTCCATTGCAAGATAGGTGAGGAACAGGAAGGGGATGAGTTTCAGGGTGTCAATTACCGCATCCGACAATATTTCTATGGCTATTTCCATGTATGCCATTCTACCATGACGGTATCCCGCCTATCGTCTTTGCTCGTAAGCGGAGGTGACAGAGGGGATTGGGCCGGGCATCACGAAGTCGGCGCTCATTTGCGGCACAGCTCCCAGAAGGCGACGGCGGAGGCAGCGGCCACATTGAGGGAGTCGACACCGTTTGCCATGGGAATGCAAACCTCGTAATCACAACGCGCGATGGTCTTCGGGGCGATGCCGTCCCCTTCTGCGCCAAAGACCATGGCCAACCTCTCAGAGGCTTTCAGCCTTGCATCGTCAAGGCAAAGCGCCTGGTCGGACAAAGTGAAAGCCGCTGTCGTAAAACCAAAGTCGTGAAGTGTTTCGATGCTGCTCGATTCGGAAGAGGCGCACGGGTTTCCCAAGCGTGCCCAGGGCACCTGAAAAACCGTGCCCATGGAAACGCGCACGGCACGCCGATACAGCGGGTCGCAGCAATTCGGAGTTACCAAAAGGGCGTCTACGCCCAGGGCGGCGGCAGACCTGAAGATGGCGCCGACGTTGGTATGGTCGACGATGCCTTCCAAGACGGCAATGCGCCGGGCGTTTTCGAGAAGCCGTGCCGGATCGCGAACCTCGGGGCGGACGAACGCGGCAAGGATTCCCCGCGTCAGCTCAAACCCTGTCAGCTTCTCGATTTCAGGAGAAGGGAGTACGAAGATGGGGACGGAAGGGGCGACCCGGTCGACAATTTCTGAGGTGGGTTCCAGCCAACGCTCTTCCATCAGCAGTGATTGGGGAATGTATCCGGCGTCTAAGGCACGGGCGATCACCTTTGAGGATTCGGCGATGAAAATCCCCTTCTCGGGTTCGAGGCGGTTACGAAGCTGGGCTTCGGTAAGCCGCGCATACGCATCCAGGCGGCAATCACCCAACGAATCGATCCTGATGATCGGCATGGGTCTCAGTCCCTTTCTCTTCCCCCGAAAGCCATATTCCCGGCTTTTCGTGTTTGCATGCCCCCAACTATAAACCGACCAAGGCTAAAACCCAAACCGATTCGATAGTTTCACATTCTGGAATTCGAGAAAAGGAAGGGGGTGGCCCCGTTGGATGGATCCGTTAGGGGGTTCGTTGGGCGGGCTTGTGGGTGGGCTCGTTTTGCAGGCATCAAAAAACGGGAGCCGGTTTCCGGCTCCCGTTGACTTCGCACAGGTGTGGGTGCGCGGCCTTGTGTCGGGGCTACATCATGCCCATTCCGCCGCCGGCGCCTGCCAGCGCAGACAGATCCGGGCCTTCGGTCGGGATGTCGTTGATGGTCGCCTCGGTGATAAGGATCAGGGCGCCGACGCTTGCTGCAGACTGCAGGGCAGTACGGGTGACCTTCACCGGGTCGTTGACACCCATGTCCACCATGTTGCCGTATTCTCCTGTGGCGGAGTTCAGGCCTTCGCCTTTGCCCAAGCCCTTGACGTGCTCGACCACGACGCTTCCCTCGAAACCGGCGTTTTGCGCGATGATGCGCATAGGGGCTTCAAGTGCCTTGCGGATGATGTTGACGCCGACTTCCTCGTCTTTGTCATCGACGGAAACCTTGTCAAGAGCCGGGATAGCGTCAACCAAAGCAACGCCGCCGCCGGCGACGATGCCTTCTTCAACAGCAGCACGCGTTGCCTGGAGGGCATCCTCGATACGGCTCTTCTTTTCCTTGAGCTCTGATTCGGTTGCAGCGCCGACCTTGAGCACGGCGACGCCTCCGGAAAGCTTGGCAAGGCGCTCCTGCAGCTTCTCACGGTCGAAATCGGAATCGGTGTTTTCAATCTCAGCCTTGATCTGCGCAATGCGATCCTCTATCGCGCTCTTTTCGCCCGACCCGTCGACGATGAGCGAGGTGTCCTTGGTAACCTTGACGGTCTTTGCATGACCCATCATCTCGATGGTGGCGTCAGCCATGGTCATGCCGAAGTCCTTGTCGATGACCTGGGCACCGGTAACCGCGGCGATATCTTCGAGGATACGCTTGCGGCGGTCGCCGAAGCCGGGTGCCTTGATAGCGACGCAGTTGAGCGTGCCACGAAGGCGGTTGAGCAGAATGGTCGCAAGGGCTTCGCCTTCGATGTCCTCGGCTACGAGGAACAGGGGACGGCCGGACTTCATAACCTCTTCAAGCAGCGGGATGAAGTCTTGGATGTTCGTGACCTTCTGATCGGTCAGCAGGATATAGGGATCCTTCAAAACGGCTTCCATGCGCTCCATGTCGGTAGCCATATAGGGGGAAACGTAGCCGCGGTCATACTGCATACCTTCGACGATCTCGATATCAAGGCCGAAAGTCTGGCTTTCCTCAACAGAGATCGCGCCTTCGTTGCCGACAGCATCCATCGCCTCCGAGATCTTCTGGCCGATCTCGGCATCGCCGGCAGAGATGGTGCCGACAGTTGCAATCTGGTCTTTACCGGAAACCTCGATGGCATTGGCCTTGATTTCCTCGACGATGGCATCGGTTGCCTTCTGGATACCGCGGCGGATGCCAAGCGCATCGGCGCCGGCGGTCACGTTGCGGAGGCCTTCGCTTACGATAACCTCGGCGAGCAGGGTTGCTGTGGTGGTCCCGTCACCTGCGACGTCGTTGGTCTTTACCGCGACTTCACGTACGAGCTGGGCACCCATGTTCTCAACCGGATCCTCAAGCTCGATTTCTTTTGCGACCGTAACGCCGTCGTTGGTGATGACCGGTGCGCCATAGGAGCGCTCGAGTGCCACGTAGCGGCCTTTGGGGCCAAGCGTCACCTTGACGGCCTCGGCGAGTTTACCGACACCGGCAGCAAGGGCGCTCCGGGCATCTGCTTCAAATTTAATGTCTTTTGCCATTATGGTTCTACCTTTCTAAATTACGGGGAAATGGCCGTTCAGCCATAGCTTTTGCTTCGGTCCGAGATACCCTTTCGAAGTAGCCCGGATCCCATGAGGTTCACGGCTTATTCGAAAACGGCGTACAGATCGTCTGCGCGAAGGATGAGCAGCTCCTCGCCGTCGATGGTAACTTCGGTTCCACCATATTTGCCGTAGATGATCTTGTCGCCCTCTTTGACCGGCATGGGAAGATACTTCCCGTCCTTGTCCAGTTTGCCGGCTCCTACCGCAACTACAATTCCGGTCTGTGGTTTTTCCTTCGCCTCGGTTGCAAGAAACAGGCCTGATGCAGTAGTTGTCTCCGCCTCATCCTGCTTGACGATCACGCGGTCACCCAAGGGTTTTAGATTCATAGCCGAACCTTCCTTTCCGTTCATTTTTTTCAATGTCTGTTTGGGGGGCAGACACATTGGTAACTCCCCTATACAAAGTGCTAGCACTCAA
>JAVBQH010000067.1:0-3741 GCA_031549175.1 Raoultibacter sp. | reverse complement strand
TATTTGCTTCAGCAATCAACCGGTCAGGAGTGGACGACGATGGTTCCCGCTATACGGTCGTGGATCCCCCGATGCTTCTTGCCGAAGAGCGAGCCTATCCAAATGAAAGGCAGCACGTCGGCAACGATGAGCAGGACGGTCGTGAAGGTGTCGATCTCCCACCCCAACGCCATGCCGTGGAAGATCGCCATGTGTGCGAACTGCCAAGGAAGGAATTTGACTATGTTTCTGACAACGACCTGCCAGACGCGGAGCCCCGCCGGCCGTACCGAGGCGACTTTGATCCTCACGGCCCTTTTCCCGATGGTCGCGTGCCCTTTCGAGCATTCGGCGATGATGCAGTAAAGGGCCGAGGGCACGATCAGGGCCAGCGATATGAGGTTCATCCCTAATTCGTCAAAAACAGGCACCCCGCCGAGGAGGACGAAGTATATGAACATATCGACCCCGAGCAGTACAAGGGCGTACCCGGCAATGATGAGGAAATCGATGATCAGGGACAGGAGCCTCTTCCTGAGGTTCGGTACGGCGGAATCGGACATGGGGCCCTCCTCTCGTTGCAGGCAACCGGGCTGTTGGCCCCATTATTGCAAACTATCCCCCGAACAGACAGAACAAGGGTGAACGTTTGCCATACCGTCACCCCGTACACGCGTGCAAGATGGAACAGGGGGTGGGACAAAAGTGGGACAAAAGGGTCTGTCCCCCTTTGTCCCACTTGCGTGCCCGCATGCGTTAAAAAGTAAAAAGAGGTTAACAATTCTGCCGAAATCCTCTACAATAGTTAGCTAATGTTAACAAATGAAAGGAGCAGGTATGGAATCTTCGGCGAAAAGCTGGTTGTTGGTTGGAGCGGGGTTCTTGCTGGGATCTGCCGGCCTCAAGGCGCTGGCAAGCCCTTCGGCCAAGAAGGTGTACGTCCAGGGTGTGGCAAAGGGCCTTCAGGCAAAATCTTGCTACGAAGACATCGTGGAGCAGGCCAAGGCGCAAGTCGATGACATCGTGGCCGAGGCGAACTACATCAACACCACTGCAATGGAGGAAGCGGGCAAGGCCAAAGGCGAAGATATGAAGGCCTCGCCAGACAAGCCTGAAAAAGCCGAATAGCACGGGATCCATGAAAGCCGAAATTGCCAGCGAGGTTCCTGGCCGCCTACGCGTACAGCTGGAAGGCCGCGTCCCCGAGCGCGACCTCGACCCCCTCTACAAGGTGCTCTATGATTGCCCGGTGGTCACCAAGGCCATCGTCTACCCCCGCATCAGCAGCCTGGCGGTTTCGTACCTGCCGGGCGAAAAGAACCGCGCGGCCGTGCTGGCCCACCTGGGCTCGATCAACCGCGAGCTGATCGAGGGCGCCCGCAACGGCTACGCCTTCGAACTTGCCCCGCGCACGCATTCCCTTTTGATGGATATCGCAGTTTTGACCGGGAGCTACTTTGCGCGGCGCTGGTTCTTGCCGTTCCCCTTGAATGCCGTCGTATCGCTTTGGCGGTTCCGTCACTTCTTGGCGCAGGCCTTGAAATCGCTTGGGAAAAGCAGACTCGACGTGCCGGTGCTCGACGCCGCCGCAATCGGGATATCATACGTGAAAGGCGATTTCACCACGGCAAGCCAGACCATGTTCTTGCTTGAGCTGGGCGAGACCTTCGAGGACTACACCCGCCGCCACTCGGAAAACGAGCTCATCAGTTCGCTCCTCGACATCCCTGACTCTGCCCAAAAGGTCGAAGGAACCGAGGAGCTTTCCGTGGCGGCCGCGGCTTTGGCCCCGGGCGACCTCATCGTGGTGCGAACCGGCATGCCCATCAGCGTCGATGGCACCATTGAAAAGGGCCTGGCCATGGTGAACCAGGCGGCGCTCACGGGGGAATCGGTGGCCATCGAAAGGCACGTCGGCGATGGCGTGTTTGCCGGAACCGCTGTTGAAGATGGCGAGATATACGTCCGCGTGCGCTCCGACGCCAAGCAGACCAAGCTGAGGTCGATCGTCTCCCTGGTCGACCGTTTCGAGTCCGCGAAATCAGAGAACCAATCACGCATGGAGGCCATGGCGAACAAGATCGTGCCGTGGAACTTCCTCTTTGCCGGGATTGTTGCCCTGACTACGCGCAGCCTGATCAAGACCTCGGCCGCACTGATGGTCGACTACTCATGCGCACTGAAGCTCACCGGGTCGATCGCGGTGCTTTCGGCCATGAGTCAAAGCGCCAAGCTGGGATTCACGGTCAAAGGCTCGAAGTTCTTCGACGAGTTTGCGAAGGCCGACACGATCGTGTTCGACAAGACCGGCACCTTGACCGAGGCTTCTCCAAAGGTCGCCCAGGTCATTCCCTTGAAGGATTGGGACGCAGACGAGGTGCTCCGTCTGGCGGCCTGCCTCGAAGAGCATTTCCCCCACCCGGTGGCACGGGCGGTCGTGCGCGCCGCGGCCGAAGAGGGCCTGAAACACCGGGAGCGCCATGCGAAGGTCGAGTACATCGTGGCCCACGGCATCGCCTCTTCGTTGGAGGGCAAGCGCGTGGTCATCGGGTCCGAGCATTTCGTCGTGGAGGACGAAGGTGTGCATATCGGCAAGAAGGCCAGGAAACGGCTGGCCGAAGGCACGGACGGGTGGTCGCTTCTGTACTTGGCGGTCGATTCCGAGCTGGTCGGGGTCATATGCATCCACGATCCTATCAAAGACGAGGCGCCCGCGGCAATCGCGGAGCTCCGCCGGCTGGGGTTCGAACGCGTTGTGATGCTGACCGGCGACAACGTGCGCAGCGCTTCGATGGTCGCCTCGCAGGCGGGCATCGACGAGTACCGCTACGACATGCTGCCCGAAGGCAAGCAGGAGTACCTGTTGAAGCTGAAGGCCGAGGGCTGCAAGGTGGTCATGGTGGGCGACGGCATCAACGATTCGCCTGCGCTGGCCTTGGCCGACGTCGGCGTTGCCATGGGGCAGGGCACGGCCATCGCGAAGGAGGTGGCCGATATCTCGCTTTCGGGCGGGAGCCTGGAATCCCTGGTTACGTTGAGGCACCTGAGCCGGGCGCTGATAGCCCGGATGGACGGGGCTTACAAGCAGGTGATCGGGTTCAACTCGCTGCTTCTTGCCGCAGGCGTCGGCGGGCTGATTCTGCCGGAGACCTCGTCTCTGTTGCACAACGCCTCAACCGTCGCACTAAGCCTCCGGAACAGCCGAAGCTACCCAACCGAGAAAAGGGGACAGTCCCCTTTTCTCGGGTAGCCGGGCGGGGTTACTCTTCCGCGAATGTGCTCTCGTGAATCTCAGGACTTTCTGCCTGGGGCAGCTTTTCCTTTTCTTCGGGCTTGATTGTCTTGATGCGGAAGAAGAAATAGTAGTACTTGAAGACGATCACCGCAGCAATGGCGACGCGTCCTGGTATGTTGCTCATCATGAAGAACGCGATGAGGAGCATCGCCGAGGCAAAAGACAGGATGCATGCCTTGGTCTTTGCGGTCATCGACCGTTCCTTCACGAAGCTTTCGAGATACTTTTTATAGAGCCTCGTCGACAGGAACCAATTATTGAACCGGTCGGAGCTTTTCGCGAAGCAGACCGACGCCAGCAGCAGGAAGGGCGTCGTAGGTATGATGGGCAAGAACACCCCGACTGCGCCCAAGGCAAAGAAGACGATCCCCAGGGATGCGAACAAAACCTTCATGTTCTCCTCCGCTTCATAGCGAGCAGGGGCGGCCACCCAAACAACGGGACAGTAACCCAGTGCACCGGGACCC
>JAVBQH010000027.1:0-15353 GCA_031549175.1 Raoultibacter sp. | reverse complement strand
CATTCCGCCTACTGCTACCTTTTGATAATTGCGGCCTTCATCGTGGCGATACGCCAGCATGTCAAGACCCCGAAGGAATACCGCCTGCCTTCGAACCTGCTTATCATCGGGCTGTGCGTCTCGCTCGTCGGAAACATCGCTGTTATTGCGACCAACATCGACCTCGACCTTTCTCTTGTGGCCGCCACGATTTCCGCGGTCATCCTTTACCAGGCAACAAGGAACTACCAGGGACTTGCATTCCTGCTCCAGGCCAGAAACGAGGCCTTCCACCATATCGAGGCCGCCATCTTTATCTTCGACGGCAAGAAGTGCATGGTCAACATGAACCGCTCGGCCTATGACCTGCTTTGGCATATCGGGATATACAAGCGCAACCCGACGTATTCGCGGATACTCGAGGCCATGCACGAATCATCGGAAAAGCAGGTCCATTTGGACGACCCTGACGGCGGCACTGATTTCTACCTCAAAGAAGGCAAGGTATTCAACCTGCGCGAAAAGCCTATCAATGACAACAACGGAAGGCCGATCGGGTATTTCACGTTCATCTCCGACGAGACCGACAACAGGAAGCTCATCGAGTACCTTGACAAGCATTCAGGAATCGACGCGCTAACAGGCCTGTCGAACAGGCGAAAGATAGAAGAGGATATCGATATCCTGCAGCAGGGCGATGATGGCTGCTGCGCGGTGCTGTTCGGCGACTTGAACAATCTGAAAGAGACCAACGATTCCCTCGGGCACCAACAAGGTGACGTGCTGCTGAGGCTCGTTGCTGAGACCTTGCGGTCGGTCTGCCCGCCGACTGCCCGCATCGGAAGGATGGGAGGGGATGAGTTCCTCATATTGGTTCCGGGCTATAACGAGGGGCAAACCGCCCATTTAACGGGCGAGATCAAAGATTACCTGACCCTCCAGGGGGAACGGCACCCGTTCAACCCCTCTATTGCCTTAGGGTACGCGATCAGACAAGCAGGCGGCAGCTTCCAAGAGGCAGTCCACGCGGCGGATGAGGCCATGTATCAAGACAAGCAGGGCATGAAGGGCAGCCAGGTGGCAGAACCCGCCTAACAAAGCACGACAAGCGAGCGTATGTGGGCGCCGTCCCCCTGCCTCGCCGCTGGCAAGCGCTAGTGTATGAACATGGCGTCGCCGAAGGATAGGAAGCGGTATTCGGCCGACAGTGCGTGCTCGTAGGCGGCCATGAGGTTTTTCCTCGACGAGAATGCCGAGACGAGCATCATAAGCGTCGAGCGAGGCACGTGGAAGTTCGTGACCAGTGCATCCACCACATGGAACC
Source organism: Raoultibacter sp. (assembly GCA_031549175.1). GTDB lineage: Bacteria > Actinomycetota > Coriobacteriia > Coriobacteriales > Eggerthellaceae > WRIS01. The sequence goes on along the minus strand of JAVBQH010000027.1, from coordinate 14,050 downwards.
GGTACCCCGGCAGTATGTAAAGCGATGTTGCCTCGCGTTCTCGTGCCCGGAGTTTCCCCAAGACAGGATCCCAGGCGCTTTCAAGGCTGCGGACACTGGTGGTGCCGACGGCGATTACGCGGCCGCCTCGGCCGTGGGCGGCATCGACTGCATCGACCACGTCTTGCGAAACGGAGTAGTGCTCGGTGTGAATGCGGTGCTCGGCCGGATCGTCCTCATCGACGATGCGGAAGGTGTCGAGCCCGACCTCCAGCTCGACCGTCTCGAATGCGGCGCCTTTCCCTTTGATGCGCCCCAACAACTCGGGCGTGAAGTGCAGGCCGGCCGTAGGGGCGGCCGCCGACTTCTCCCGCTTGGAGAACACGGTCTGATACAGTTCCTCATCGCCGGCGTAATTCCTTATATAGGGGGGCAGAGGCGTGTGGCCGACCAGATGCATGGCCTCGTCAAGCGTGAGGCCTGTGCGCGTGCTCAGCCGGGCAAGGCGTCCCCCCTTTTCGGTGTCTTGCACCCAGTCGATGATCTCGGCCTCGAGGGCATGCTGCCCGTGGGAGTCGAAGAACTCGACGACCGCTCCGGGCTTGAGCCGTTTTCCTGGCCTCACCAGCACCTCCCAGATAGCTGACGAGCTTGATGGGGCCTCGATGCCGAAGGCCTCCCGCAGCAAGAAGACCTCGGCGGCCCCGCCGCTGCCCTTCTTTGTCCCGAGGAGGCGTGCGGGCATCACGCGCGTTTCGTTGGCGATGAGCACGTCACCCGGTTGGATGAAATCGATGATGTCTTTGAAAACGAGGTCGGACAAGGCGCCGGTTTCCCTGTCCATAACAAGAAGCTTGCAGGTATCCCGGACAGCCGCAGGCTCCTGGGCGATCCGCTCTTCGGGAAGCGCGTAGTCGAAATCGCATGTCTTCAAAGGGCTGCGCAAAGGGGCCGGACCCTTTTGCACGGTTTCAGGCTTCTTCATACCGCCGCCATCTTCGCCGCCTTGCGGGCACGCCTGCGCTCTTCCCGCTCGGCTGCGGCCTCAGCTTCGGAAAACCTGCATCCGCAGAAATTTTGGCGGTACATTCCCAGTTCCCGGCTACGCCTTGTCGCTTCCTGATAGAAGGGGCGGAAATCTTCGAAGAGCACGTCAAGGCTATGGGCGCCGCCGGCCGCCTCAAGTTCTTCGCGGATGACATCAATGGATTGGTAGGGGCTGACGCTCAGCGTCGTCGAGATCGCATCATAGCCCGACGCGGCTGCCACGGAGGCGAGTTCTGCAAAACGCAATCGATAGCAGGCGCGGCAGCGTTTCGCGCGGTCGTTTTCGTATTTGCCCGCCTCCTGCTCCCAGCGGTCGGGATCGTAGCCCCGCTCGATGAAGCCCCAGTTTTGGGACCGGGCAAACTCGGCGCAGGTATCAAGCCGCCTGCCATATTCGTTTTCGGGGTGGATGTTCGGGTTGTAATAAAGCAGGTCGAATGCGCCGCCTGATCCGGAGACCGCGTGGCCTTCGCCGATCCGTGCCGCGAAGATCCGCCCCGGCTCAAGCGAACAGGGTCCACAACATGCATGGAGTAGTAATTTCATAGGATATCCGTTGCCCTTTCCAAACTGCCTTATACTACCAAAGATACCTTGAAGCCCTATTGTGAGGACGAGCATATGACCCAAACACCATACAAGGCAATATTCTTCGACCTGGACGGCACCTTGCTTCCCCTGGACATGGATGCGTTCATGCACAACTACCTGTCGTCGATCGGCCGCTTCGTGGCCTCGCACGGCCTTGACGTCGATGCTTTTTCTACAGGGCTCGATTCCGGTATCCGGGCAATGGCCTCCGATGACAGCGCGAAGAGCAATGCCCGCGTCTTCTGGGACACCTTCTTCGACGTGGTGCCGGAAGACCCGGAAGTATGGGGCCCCCTGTTCAAGCAGTTCTACGATGTCGACTTCGGCGCAATCGGCGAAGGCGTGGCCGCAAACCCGTTGGCAGCTGAATCGCTCAGCCTCCTGCAGGAAAAAGGCTACCCGTTGGTGCTTGCGACCATGCCTATGTTTCCCCAGCGCGCCGTGGATTGGCGCTGCGAATGGGCAGGCATTGACCCGCAGGTGTTCAGCCGCATCACGAACTTCGAGAACTCGACCTCCATCAAGCCGAAGCTTGCGTACTATGCGGAGAACCTGAAGGCGGCCAATCTGGCCCCTCACGAGGTGCTTATGGTGGGCAACAACACCCGGGAAGACCTCGCCTGCATGGAGCTGGGCATCGATGCCTATCTTATCACCGACCACGTCATCAACCATAACGAGTACGACTTGGCCAAGGTGAAGCACGGCAGCTACGGCGACTTCCTCGATTGGATCGAGGGGTTTGGCCCGTGCGTTGATCCGGCGCAGTCCTTTGTGACGGAATTGGTAGGAAGCTAGGCCCCATGGCATTATTTGACTTTTCGTTAGAGGCGACAAGCGGGCATGCCCGGGCAGGAAGCTTCGAGACCGCCCATGGTGTCGTCCAAACCCCTGTGTTTATGCCGGTGGGAACCCATGCAACGGTGAAGGGCATGACCCCCGGCCAGTTGAGAGCCATGATGGCTCAGATCATCCTCTCAAACACCTACCATTTGTTTCTCCGTCCCGGCGTCGAGGTGGTCGAGGCGGCGGGCGGCCTCCATGGCTTTATGGGCTGGGATGGGCCGATCCTCACCGATTCGGGCGGCTTCCAGATATTCTCGCTGGCAGATACCTTGAAGCTTGACGACGACGGGGTAAGCTTCCGTTCTATATATGATGGAAGCTTGGAGCGGTGGACGCCCGAAGACAACATGGATATCCAGCAGCGGCTCGGGGCAGACATCGTCATGCAGCTTGACCAATGCGCCCCCTATCCTGCAACACGCGAATTCGTTGCCCAGGCCGTCGACCTTTCTGCCCGGTGGGCAAAACGCTGCCTTGCGGCGCATACGAAGGAGGACCAGGCGCTTTTCGGGATCGTGCAGGGCGGCATGCATCTCGACCTCAGGCTGCATTCGGTCGATCGCCTGCTTGAGATCGGAAAGGAAAGCGTCAGTTCCGGCCGCAAGGATTTCCAAGGCTTCGGGATCGGCGGTTATTCGGTGGGCGAGGACCACGGGCTTATGTTCGAGACCTTGGGTGACGTGGCGCGCGCCCTGCCTGAAGGCAAGCCGCGTTACCTGATGGGGGTCGGGAATCCGACCACGTTGGTCAAGGCGGTGCACGCCGGGGTCGACATGTTCGACTGCGTGCTCCCCACGCGTACGGCGCGCATGGGCACGGCATTCTCATCGCAAGGGCGCATGAATATGCGAAACGCAAAATATACGCGTGACTTCGGCCCGATCGACGAGACGTGCACCTGCCCCACCTGCGCGGGGCATTCACGCGCCTACATCCGCCACCTGGTGAAATCAAACGAGATGCTTGGGGGCATCTTGCTGACCATCCACAACCTCCACTATCTTCTCGGCCTTATGAACCGTGCCCGCAAAGCGGTTGTGGCTGATGAATACGAAGCCTTCTACCAGGCATGGATGGATTCTCCGGCAGCAAACGACTATTAGGTGCCAGGCCGGGAAAGGGGGACAGCCCCCTTTTCCGGGTAAAGCGGGGAATGGGGGGCAGCCCCTTCCCCGGCCTGGCCGCTTGCGTACACCTCGTCTGGTTGCCTAAACGGAGAAGGCTTCCACAATTGCCGCCGCCGTCTGGGCCCATTGCTCCTGCTGCGTGATGGAGGCCGTCCCGTCGCCTGTCTGGGCGCCATAGTTTCCGAAGCCGGCATGGTTGCCACCTGAGATGATGAGCGTCCGTGCATCTGCCGGGAGCTTCGGCGCATTCTCTTCGACCTTGCCTTCGTCGACTATCGCGTCGTTTTCCCCCCTGATGCTCAAAACCTCGAGCCCTGAGCCGCTCAGGTCCTCTGCTGAGTACGACCCGAGAAGTACCAGACCATCGAGCCTACCGCCCTGCCCGGCGGCATAGCTTGCCGCCATCGAGCCTCCCAGCGAATGGCCTCCGATCCACCAGTGTTCGACCTGAGGGTAATCCGCCATGACCGAAGACGCGGCACCGATGTTTAGGAAGGCGAAGTTGAAAGGCATCTCATCGACTATGCAGAGGTATCCCTGGCCTGCGATTTCCCTCAGCAGCGGAGCGTAGGAGCTGGGCTCGACCTTTGCTCCCGGATAGAATATGAACCCGGTTGCCGCCTTCGGCGACCCAAAGGCGATGTAGCCCGGGCCCTTCGAGACCTGCAGGTCCCCCTTAGACCGGAGGTTGTCATGCGAGGCATCGGCATCGCGGTAATAGTCCGAAGCATACCAGGCAAAACCTCCGAAGGCGAGGGCGCACACAAGGACGAGCGCAGCAAGCGCAAAGCCGAGGCGCTTCGGCCATTTCCGCTTCCTGCCGGTTTCTTCCGCCTGCATCGCTTTACTGCCGTCAGCCATATATGTCCTCATTCGAGTCTCGATTAACATGAATATTGAAAAGCGGCTCTATGATCTTTGTGATCATAGCTGTTTAGATGCCTTGTTTTATGGCACAATATGACGGTTCGGAACAAGTTTGTCTATAGAGGGCCCGGCAAAGGGTGCAAGGGCTTTGCGCGGAACGCCTCTGTAGGGAAAATAAAATACGAGGAAGAAGAAATTGATGGCGGCTGCACGTACCAAAAAAAAGAAGAAGCTCTTTAACAACACCGATCGTAGGAATATCTGGCTCCTGGTCCTGACCACTGTTTTGGTGGTGGGCTCGATCGTGATGTTCACACCTCCGCAAGAAAAAGTCCATCAGGGGCTCGACATCCAAGGCGGCCTGTCCGTGGTCTTGTCGGCCAAGTCGACCGATGGCGGCGATGTGTCAAGCGAAGACATGGAGAAGAGCCGTGCCATCATAGAGAGCCGCGTGAACGCACTGGGCGCCTCCGAGGCAACGGTGCAGACGCAGGGCAACAACCAGATACTTGTGCAGATCCCGGGGCTTTCCGATACGGAACAGGCGCTCAATACCATCGGCAAGACCGGCCAGCTGGTGTTCGCGCGGCTGGACACGTTTACCGACGACCAGGTGAAGACCGAGATCCAAAGCGGATCGTATGCCACCCCCGAAACGGTCACCGATGAATTCGGGAACTCGTTCACAACGGGCAAGGTGGACTACCTCGCGGTTGAGCCGGGCACCTACACGCCTCTTGTCACCGGCTCGAACATCACCAACGTGACCATCGGGAAGGAAGGCGATACCTCAGCCTACTACTCCGTGAACATCACGCTTGACGCCCCAGGCACGGCCGCCTTCGCGCAGGCAACGAAGGAGTTGGCGGAGACGCGTGGCCAGATCGTCATCATCTTGGACAACGAGGTGCAAAGCGCGCCTTCAGTGCAAAACGAGATACCCAACGGCCAGGTCTCCATCACGGGCAATTACTCGCTCGAAGACGCACAGTCCCTCGAGACGGTGCTCGAAAGCGGATCGCTCCCCGTCAGCTTCGAGTATGCCCAAAGCCAGGTGGTCGGGCCCACACTCGGACAGGACGCCTTGGCCTCAGGCGTCTTGGTTGCAGGCATCGGCCTTCTGGTCGTAATACTCTACCTGCTGTTCTTCTACCGCGGCCTCGGCGTGATCGCCGCAGCCGCAATGGCCGTGTTCGCCGTCATATACCTCGGAATCCTTGCCCTGCTCTCTTCGCTCGGCCTCTTCAGCCTGTCCCTTGCAGGCATCGCCGGCATCGTCTTGACGATCGGCATGGCGGCCGACTCCTCGATCCTCACGCTCGAGCGGTTCAAGGAGGAGATCCGCATGGGCCGCTCGGTGCGCGCCGCATCGGTCACCGGCGTGAAGCACGCAATCGTGACCTCGATCGACGCCGACCTGGTCACCCTGGTGTCGGCACTCTCGCTGTTCTTCCTGGCGACCGCATCGGTCAAAGGCTTCGGCTTGACCTTGGCTTTGGGTATCATCTGCGACATCGTGATGATGTTGATCTTCAAGGCCCCGCTCATCCGCCTCCTGGCGCCGCGCAGCATCCAAAAGCATCCCGGCTTCTGGGGCACGAAGGAAAGCCTCGTTGCCGCAGCCAACTATTCAGAGTTGGCGCTTGCCGAGGGCACGAGCCTGGAAAACGCCGAGGCTGGCGAAGAGATGAACGCTAAGATCAGCGAAGAGATTGCCGAGAAGAAGCAAGGCGAGGCCGGCAAGGCCGCCGCCGAGAAGGCCTCGAAGGTGAAGGGGAGGTTCATCAAGCACGACATAAACTTCCTGGGGCACCGGAAGGTATTCCTTGCGATCTCCGCCGCTTTGATCGTGGTCTCCTTCATCATCGTCGGAGTAAAGCCGCTGAACTTCGGCATCGAGTTCGTAGGAGGCACCTCGGTCGCCTTCCACGATACGGGCGACACCTCGATCGAGGATATGAGAACGGCATTCGACAATGCCGGTGAAAGCGGTGCCGTCATCCAGACCACCGTGGCAGATGGGGAAGAAGGCTTCCTTATCCGCACCACGACGGTCAGCGCCGAAGACGCGGCCGCTTCCGCAAGCCAGGTGGCCGCCCAACTCGGCCTGCCGACATCGAGCTTTGAAGTGACGACCATAGGGCCTGACTGGGGGGCAAGCGTCATACAGTCCTCGTTGATCGCCTTCTTGGTCTCGATCGTCCTCATCATCATATACATTGCAATCCGTTTCGAGTACAAGATGGGCATCACGGCGATCATATCCTTGCTGCATGACCTCATCCTGGTCATGGGCATCTATGCCCTGGCCGGCCGCGAAGTGAACCCCAATACGATTGCGGCCCTGCTCACGATCTTGGGCTATTCGCTCTACGACACCGTGGTCGTGTTCCACCGCATCAACGACAACATGAAGGAGAACAGCGACATCAAGTGCACCTTCATGACCATGGCGAACCATTCGATCAACCAGGTGCTCGTACGCTCCATCAATACGACGCTTTCCTCCCTGATCCCCGTCGTCGCCATGCTCATATTCGGCGGCGAAACCTTGAAAGACTTCGCCTTCGCCATGACGGTCGGCCTGGTCTGCGGCGCGTATTCCTCGATTGCCGTCGCCGCACCGCTGTATGCGATGTGGAAGACGAGCGAGCCTAAATACGCGAAGCTTCAGAAGAAGTACGGCACCGCCATCGGCCGTTTTGAGTTCGCCCACCCGGGCGTCGGTGTGCCGGCCATGGCTGTTGCTGCCGCAGGGGCCGGGTCTGTGGCGCCGGAAGCCGTAAAGGTCGAACCGACCGACAAGAAGACGCAGGCGGCATCCTCGAAAGCGCCGGGGGCCTCGAAGACCGACCAGAGATCAGGCCAGGGCGGCCCCAAGGCCAAGCAGAAGAGCAACCACCACTATCGCAAGAAGAAGGATTAGGCCATGCGCGAAGGCAGCGCCCCGAACTTTTGCCCTCCCGTTGAAGAGGGCGTGGTCTTCACCTTTGAAGACGAAGAAGGCGACCTTGTGAACCTCGAGTTCTTGGGGCTCATCCTTCATGAGGGGAGAAGCTACGGCTTCTTTTTCCCCGTAAGCGCCGACGTGCCGGCCGGGTCTTCGGGCGAGCTGATACTGCTCGAAGTGACCGAACTTGACGAGGAAGGGCAGCCGGCGGCTTTCGAGCTGGTTGAAGACGATGCGATCGCGGCCGAGGTCTACACTGACTTCTGCCAAGCGACGAAGGACCTGTACGATTTCGAATAGGCGGCGCTCCCGCATGAAGCCCGCACATCAGGCCTGCATACTCGGCGATGCAGGCCTTTCCTTTCCCTTCTGGAGCCGGATCCCCAAGCCTGCCGGAAACCCTCCTGAGATTTCTTACAGAATGAAAACGTCGGGAAAACCCCCTTGCAAAGACGTTTTTCCAAGGATATATTCTAGATGTCCGCAAAACACAGGTGATGCGGTTTGACAACATAAGGGCAAAGCTGCTGAAAGGCAGTGACGCAAAGCTAAAGGGCCTAACCCCCGCCAGGGGAACGGCAGCCAGTTGCGAAAACGAGGGTCGGCAAAACGCCGGCGGGGTCTCTTTTCCAGACTGGGATGATATTGGCAGTCGTGGAAGGAGACCAATATGAAATCCCAAGAAACAGCTTTATCCAACAAGGCGCTCGCACTCTTCATGTGCGTGGCACTCGTATTCAGCCTTATGATCCCGGGCTTCGCTTATGCGGATCCGGCATCGGTAGATGGGCAGCAGACCGTCGTCGAGGGGCAGCCGCCAAGCGACGACCCCTCAGGCATCGCGGCCGATGAAGACACGACTCTCTCCTCTGGCGGTTCCTTGAGCCTCTCAACGCCTGGCAGCGAAGCTGTCGTCCAGGGAACCGCCCTCTCCTTTCAAGAGGCAGCGGTTGAAGAAAATTCTGCCATGGTTGCAGCGGCACCGGTTTCGGGGAATGCTGTGGTGAACGGGGAGCAAGGCTTCGATACGGTACAGGCCGCCCTTAATGCGGTGACCTCTGCCGTTGTAAGCGAGCCTACGAGCTATACGGTCGAGGTAAAGGCCGGAAGCTATAGTGAGGCTTTATCCTTTTACCAGCAGGCGAACAAGAACGTTGTGTTGAAGGCGGCTGATGGTTCCCGTGTCGTATTCACAAATAGCCTGTCTATCGATGGATCTGGGCGCTACTATGAGCCCGAGACCTTCAAGGTGCAGGGGATAATCTTTGATTTCAGCGGAAAAACCGCTGCCGCCGACTGCATCAGTTCAAGCAACATGGTCATGCCGGGTTCGACCGGCACCGACCATTACAGCTACCTTCACAATATCACGATCCAGGACTGCACTTTCTTGGGGAATGGATGGAACGGCGATATCGTCGGGGTCCGCGTAAGCTCGGGCCGAAGTGGGGAGGGCAACAACTTTGCGATCAACAACTGCACCACGGGTGGGGGCATGCATAGCCTTGCCCAGTTCGTCGGAGGCACGAGGGGCAACCTGACCTTTACCGGCAATACGGTCCGGGAAACCAAGGGGGGCATCAACCTCTTTGGATCCGGCCAGCAGGTCACATTTGCCGACAACAACTTCGACGTGAACACTTATGCCCTGCGCTTCGGTTCGGGCAGCGGTTCGCTTGAGGCAAGCAGCTCCGTGAACATCACCGATTCTGTGCTGCATACGAAGGATGCGACAGACGGCAGCATCATCTTCCGTGGCACCGCCCCGGAAACCGTCTCTATCTCCAACAGCGAGATCATCAACAACAATGCGAACGGCTTCGTTCTGCAAAACACCGTGGCCGGCAATGCAGCCCGTTTCGCCTTCAATCTGAGCGGCATCTATTGGGGGCCGCAGGGCTTCGTGCCTTCTCGCGTTGCAGGTTTCTCGCCGAACGCAAGCCTTACGAAGGAGGGAAGCAGCTATATCGCGCGCCTTGGATTCGATGCCAATGGAGGCACATTTGCAGGCGGTTCATTAGCGCAGGGTAGTGCGAGGGTGACCTTCGCCGCCGATGGCTCGACGAGAACCACCGTGAGCCTCCCGATTGCGCCGACAAATGGCGACAAAGTGCTTCTGGGCTGGTTTACCGATCCGGCCAGCGGGAACGAGATCGTTTCAGGGACCAATGCGAACCTTGTTGCCGACGCAACGCTGTATGCACATTGGGGTTCGGTTGAACAACAAGTGGCAGTCGTTGAAAACAGGCTCGACGCAATCAACGAAGATTCGAGCGAGGAAGATATCGACGCTGCCGTCAGCGCTTTGACCCATGCGAGCCCGGAGACTATTGCCTCGATAGTCAATTCAAGCGAAGGCGAAAAGGTAATCCAGCAGATAGCGCAACTTGAAGAGGCCTATCTTAAGGTCAACGAAGGCAAAATCGAGGCCACGAAACCCTCTATCAGTGAAGAGGTCAAGAGTGTTGTCAAAGAAGCCAAGGTTGATGGGGCGGCGCTTTCGGTAACGGAGTATGTGGCGGGCTTTCAAGATATGGCACTGTATGCTCAGGTCGACATCCTGCCCGTGGCAACCCCCGAGCTTCCCCCGTCGATAAACGCCAGCATCGCACCGATATCCCTCGATATCACCTTGAACGTGCTCGCGGGCGACAATGTGATTGCAAGCCATATCCAACCTAAGGCGCCGCTCACCTTGACTATTACCGTTGACGACCCTGACCGCGCGTTCGACCTGGATAAACTCGTCATCGTTCACTACCATGAAGGCGATGCCCCCCAAATCATCACGCCAAGCAAGGCGACACGCGAGGGAGGTACGCTCGAGGTCACCTTCACGCTTACCAAGCTTTCCTCGGTGGTCATTGCGCAACGCGACACCGGTTCGGGCAGCAGCGTCATCACCGGCGGTGGTGAGCCGACGGGCAGTGGAGCCGCTTCGAGCGGCACTGCGCTTTCGCCCAGCGCCTCTTCGAATGTGCCTGCAGAACAAGGGCTGCCGAACAGGGTCTTGAACATCACCGAGCTCAGCACGTGCTCGCCGAATGCTGATTCGGGCGTCACCCTCGACACGGGCGGCTTCGCCAATTCTGGACCGGCAGGCAGCGCCCTTCCGATAGTCCTGATCGTGGCCGCACTGGTTGCAGTCGCCGCGGTGATTGGCGGGCGTAAGCTTCTTGCCAGCCCAAGCGCAAACTAGCGTTATCCCGCCTTGCTTCCACATAATTCCAAGGCGGTATACGGATAGGGGAGGGAGCCTTCGGGCTCCCTCCCCCTTTTTCCGGCATCGACAACACCCATCTCCGCGCTGATTTGCAGGAATGCCCCTGTTGAGAAGGCTCTGGCCGACGCAGGCGCATACTCGGCTACGAAGGCTTCGACGGGAAGCAGAAATAATCCAACAATTTATATAGGAAAATCTACAAAAGAATATGAAATGTTGCTATTATGAATGTTCTGCATCATGGGGAGCAGACACGGGGGACGGGCGCCTCAAATGGCGATTATAACGGACATACTGGTGAAACACTGGGCATGATAGCTACTCGCAGGTTGGTCTGGATCCTTGCAGCAATGAAAGGATGAGTCTTGAAAATACTGTCGAAGCTCGGCGCTATAGCCTGTGCCTTGGCGATGTCGCTTGCTTTCGTGCCTGTTCAGGCCTTCGCGGCCAATCCGAACGAGATAATCGTCCATTATGCTGACAGCAGCACGTACACGACGGCATCCCTTGCGGATGCTATTGCCAAGGCCAATGTCAGCGAAGGCACCGTAAACCCGGCGGTCAGACTTGAAATCGGGGCCGGGACCTTTACCCCCGACCCCGACCCCTTGAACTATCCGCTGCAGATAACGAAAAGCAACCTTGTCGTTGAGGGGGACGACCCGGCAACCACCTTGATCAGCACCGGGGCGGTCAGTGTATTCGGGCAAGCCGGCCTCATGGTATCCGGTGACCAGGTGACGATAAGAAACCTTGCTATCACAAGCGGCGGCGGAGGCAACGTCAGCGCCTTGAAGATCGTCAAGCCGGGAAACAGCAACGACGTGCCCCTTGTTCCTGTGCTCGCTTGCGTTGTCAGCAACGTGGCAATCACCAGCCAAGGCCACGGGCTCAACATCCATGGGGCAGCAGGGGTCACGGTCGACCAGGTGACAATCGTTGAGGCGGTGAAACTGGGGATAGCCATAGCCGATGCAACAGGTGTGACGATAGACAACAGCACCATCGGGCCATCGACCTCATGGGGGAAGGACATCGGCATCATGTATTTGCCGTATGCCACCTATCAGACCCCTTCACAAGTCGTGCTTGGCCCGAACAACGCCTACGCAAACAACGTATTATGCTCAGAACGTCCGTCGGATGCTCCTGGCGGGCCTGACACCCTGGGTGCAAGCGGCTGGATACTGAAGCCATCTGCAAACCCCGGCGATGCGTGGATCATGGAGCCCCAAGGAATCGATCCAATCCCGTTCAAAGATGAAGCGAACGACATGAGCTTCTCCTCCTTCGCGCTCGCCTGTGCGTTCGCGCCCCAAGGCGCGACCATCACGATGCAAAGCGACGTCACCGGCGGCCTGGCGATACCTGCCTCTGCCAGTGGAAAGGACCTTACCGTCGATGGAGGCGGCCACACGCTCCAAGGCGGCTTGGTCGTAGACCCCGCAGCCGCCTTGTCAGGCCTCACCATTCAGAACTTCGCCTTTGCAGACGGCGGTTTTTCCTCGGCTGCGCCTATCTGTGCCTTGGGCGTTGCGGGCAACACCTTCACCAACACCCCTGGTACGGCGATTGAGGTAAGCAACCTAACAGGCAGTGCGGCCATTTTCGACAACACCGTAGAAAACTGGGGCACCGGCGGATCAGGCCATGCAATACAGGCGGCCTTCGCCCCCGGCATTAACCCTTCGATCGCCATCACCGAGAACTCCTTTGTCTCCAGCAGCTTCGACCCGGCGACAAGCGGATCCATCGTACAGGTATCCGGGGCCGGGCTTTCGGGCGCGATCGACCTGTCGCACAACTACTGGAATGCGCTCGACCCCTCAACGGCCACGGCGGCGGGCGGCGTTCCCGTTGCCGAGCTTCTCAATGCAGGCTCTGCCACCAAGACGGTCTTTCCCTACTATGCCGACCAAGCGCGGACCATACTGGTCAATTACGTCCCCCAACCACAACCCAAGCCGCTGTCCCAGCCGGGTTCGCTTGCGGCCACCGGTGATTCCGTGAATCCGATCGGGATTGCAACCTTGGTTGCGGCAGCCGCCCTGTTCCTTTTTGCAGCCCGTGCCGCCCGAGGACGCGGCGGATGCCGTATGCCAAAAGAAGGGGAGCGGCACGGCTAGAAGCCCAACAGGGGGTAGAGGAGGTTCGCCGCGATCACGCAGGCGAACATCGCCCCAATGGCAACGAGCGCCAATCCATCGAGCGGGGAATACTGCAGCGGATGGAGCCGCGTCCTGCCAAAGCTGCCATGGTAGCACCGGGCGTCCATGGCGAGCGAAAGCGTTTCCGCATGCCTGAAAGCACTAGTGAAAAGCGGCACGATCAAGGCGCCCACCAGCTGGATGCCATGGCGCCAGGTACTGTTCGCGAAGGCGGCCCCTCTGCTAAGCTGCGCACGGTAGATGCGCTGGACCTCGGTCATGAACTGGGGCACGAAGCGCAGCGCGATCCCCATCATCATGGCGAGCTCATGGGCCGGCAGGCCGACCCGACGCAAGGGGGACAGCAGGTCCTCGAACGCATCGGTTATGTCGATCGTGGTGGTGGTCAGGGTCAGAAGGCTCATCCCCAACAACAGCAGGAAAAGCCGGAAGCCGATGAAAAATGCCTGATAGACCCCTGCTTCGCTGATCCTGATGAAGCCCCATTCGACATAGGACGCCCCGCCTTGCGTGAAGAAGATGTTCAGCAGCACGGCGATCACGATGGTAAACGACAATGGCCCGATCGAGCGAACCGCCTGCCTGAAGGGGATCCGGGCGCACGCAAAAAGCAAGACAGTGAAGATTCCGCAGACGACCAGCCCCAACGGGTTGAGGGCGCAAAAGACCAGCATGATATACGCAAGGGAAAGCAGCAGCTTCATGCGGGGATCCATGCGGTGAAGCGGGCTGGTGGCCGGCCAGTATCTCCCAAAGAGGGCGGTCTTCGGCATCGGGCTATGCCTTGCCCCGGCACCGGGATGCAGGGCCTTTGTGGTAGAGGGCGGCAATGTCGTCTGCGAGCGAATCGGGGCCATACAGGCTTGATCCCAAAGGAATACCGGCATCTATCAGGCTGCTTGCAAGGCGCTGCGACGCCGGCAAGCCCAACCCCACCGATTTGAGGTCGCCTGCATGGAGGAACACCTCTTCCGGGGTGCCCAAGGCGAACTGCTCGCCCTCCTTCAAAACCAGGATGCGGTCGCAGAGGCGGGCGAGCGTCGACATGCTGTGAGACACGACGACCATGGTGAGCCCGCCTTGGTGCAGCTCGGTGATCAGGCTGAGGAGGTCCGCACGTGCTGCCGGATCGAGTCCGGCGGCAGGTTCGTCAAGGACGAAGGTCGAAGGGCCCATGGCAAGGACGCCTGCCAAGGCGACGCGGCGCTGTTGGCCGCCGGAAAGCTCGAAGGGGCTTTTTGCCTGCACTTCG
>JAVBQH010000092.1:0-22782 GCA_031549175.1 Raoultibacter sp. | reverse complement strand
AAAGAAGAACAAGAAGAACAAAGATAAGAAAAAGAAGGCGGATCTCGGCAAACATGCGGTGGGCAATGGCACCTCCGCGTCTGACGAAGAGGTCGAGCCCGATGCGCTTATAGACGAGGCCTCCGAGCCTGTTGAACCTGCGTCAAGGGGCAGGGAGGCGGCGAAGGCCCATTCAAGCGCACAGCCCGTCAAGGCGCCGGCGCATGCAACAGGCAACGGCACGAAGGATGAGGCCGGCCAAGAGCAAGCGGATTCCGGGCATGAAGAGGACTCCGCGCACGAAGAGGAGGCCTTCCAAGACGACGAGGCCGCCGACGCCTCCATCCCCGTCATCTCCAGCGAGGACGTGCCTGAAGGCTACGACCCGAAGCAAGATCCCGAATACCTTGAAAAGAAGGCCGCCAAGCGCAAGAAGCGCCTGCGCACCGCCGGCAAAGTGGCCGGCATCACGGGCGGCGTCCTGGTGGCGGTTTATGTGGCAGGCATCATCTTCTTCATGAGCCATTTCTATCCGAATACGAAAATCGGCAGCTACGACATATCCCTCAAAGCACAGCCTGAGGCAGAAGCCATCCTTTCGAACGGCGTCTCGGATTATGCCTTGAGCATCAAAGGGCAAGGCCTGGATTTCTCGATTGCCTCAAAACAGACCGACATCGCATTTGATTCAAAAGAGGTCGTTACCAAGGCCTTGGCGGACAACGCCACCTGGCAATGGCCGGTCGCGGTATTCCTCCAACATGATGAAAGTGACAACCTGGCGGCCACCTATACGAAAAGCGGCGTCGCCGACCTGGTGAAGGCCAAAGTCGACGCCTTCAATGCTGCAGCCACCCTGCCGGTGAGCGCCTCGATCGCCTATGACACCAAAGCGAAGTCGTTCCAGGTGGTCCCTGAGGTATTCGGAACTGCGCTCGACTACAATTCGGTGATGCGGGTGGTCGACAACTCCATCAAGACTTTGAGCCCGACGGCGAACATCACGAAAGACGAGCTCGTCCACCCCCTCATTATGAGCGACCACCCCAACTTGAAGAAAGCCTGCGTGGCTGCGAACAAGATGGTCACCGCAGACCTCGTCCTTATGATGAACGGCCTGCAGGTCACCGAGCTTACCCCTGAGAAGATCGCCACCTGGGTCACCCTCGACGACAACATCAACGCGGCATTCAACGAGGCGGCGTTCAACGCCTGGATCGACGAGGTCGCAGCGGGGTGTAACACGGTGGGTGCCCAGCGGACCTACACGCGTCCCGACGGCAAGGTCATCACAGTGTCCGGCGGCAGCTACGGGTGGGAGATCGACAGCGATGCCCTGCGTACCATGATCAAGGACGGCGTGGCCGCAGGCACGGTGGGCACGATCGAAATCCCCGTGCTCCAAACAGGCAACGGGTTCGCCGGCATCGGGGGCAGGGACTGGGGCAACCGCTACGTCGACATCGACCTGTCCGAGCAGCATGCCCGCTTTTACGATGAGGCGGGAACCCTGATCTGGGAGTCTGATATTATCTCTGGAAGGCCTGACGGCAAGCATAATACGCCGACAGGCGTGTACGTCCTCAACTCAAAGGCCAGCCCTTCGAAGCTTATCGGGGAACGTGACGCCTCGGGCAAACCCGAATACGAGACCACCGTCAGCTACTGGATGCCCTTCGTGGGAAATGCGGTCGGCCTGCATGACGCAACCTGGCAGCCGGGCTTCGGCGGCTCGATGTATCGGAATGGCTATGGGTCCCATGGCTGCGTGAACCTGCCGTATTCGGCTGCGCAGCAGCTGTACGGCATGATCCAAACAGGCGACGTGGTGATCACCCACTTCTAGGACCAGTCGCACCGGCCCTATCGGATGAAGTTGGTAGCCACCTTCGGCTCGACCTTTGGAAGCTCGACGCCCTGTGCCTTTGCTGCCTCCAACGACTTCAACAGCCAGGCCATGTTCCTCCCCAGCATGCGCATGGTCTGCATGCCCTCGAGATCCTGCCTGGCTTCTTCGGCGTTGTTGCCGTGTACCATGGGCCAGTAGTTGGATGATACAAGGGGCATCATGTTGATCTGGAAATACTTGTTGATCTGATCGATGGCGGGCGTCGTCCCCGCGCGCCTGGCCGAGGAGATGCCTGCCCCCGGCTTGAACCGCATCAGATGGCTTCCAGAGAAGAACATGCGGTCAAGCGTTGCCAGAAGGGCGCCGTTGGCCCCTGCGTAGTAGACGGGGCTCCCTACGACAAGGCCGTCGGCGGCCTCGGCCTTCGCAAGAAGGACGTTCACCACGTCATCATCGAAGATACAGCGGCCTTCGCCGCGCTTCGCGCAGCTCCTGCACGCCTGGCAGCCACGGATCGGCCCGGTGCCGATCCATTCTACCTCGGCATCGACGCCCTCTTTTTGGAGGCTGTCCGCGACTTCCGACAAGGCCGTATAGGTGCATTGGCTTTTTCGGGGGCTTCCGTTGATAAGCAGTACTTTCATGGCAAGGCTCCTTCTGCAGGTAGGACTTGGGCTCCAAGGGCATCTTTCCGCCCGTTTATCAGGTTAGCAGAAAATATGTCAGAGGGAAGGAGGCGCGGGGAAGCCTTTTCAGCTTGCGTTATACTATGCCTATGAACGAATCACCCTCACAAACAACGGAAAACGCCCCTATTGGGATATTCGACTCGGGGTATGGGGGCCTTACCGTCATGCGCAAGATGATGGAAGCCCTCCCTCACGAGTCCTTTGTCTATTTTGGAGACAGCAGGCGCTGCCCGTACGGGCCACGTGGCCTTGCAGAGGTGGACGGGTTTGTCCAGCAAATCGGGTCGTGGCTTATGGGCCAAGGCATCAAGCTCATGGTCATTGCCTGCAATACCGCAACTGCGGCGGGGTTGGAGCATGCACAGCAGACGTTCGACATACCGATAATCGGGGTGGTGGAGCCGGGTGCACGGGCGGCAGCTTTGGCTACCAAGAACAGGCGGGTAGGGGTCATAGGCACCCAGGCAACGGTCGAATCCGACGTATACACCAAGGCCATCCGCAACATCGATGCGGGGATCACCGTCTTCTCGACGGCAACACCGCGTTTTGTTGAGATTGCAGAACAAGGCATCCGCATGTCGGAGGGCCCGATCGAAAACGTCACGTCGTTCGCCTCGAAGGCCTATATCCGTCCCGCCTTCGAAGAGATCGCCCGGGAATACCTCGAACCGCTCCGGCGCTGCGAGATCGATACCCTTGTCCTTGGGTGCACGCATTTCCCCTTGTTGAAGGCTCTTATAGGAGGCGTTGTCGGCCGGGAGGTGACCCTTATCTCCTCGGCCAACGAGGTCTCGCTCGAGGCGGCGGAGATCCTTGGGAGGCAAGGCATCCACGCATCGCCCCAAGACCCGCCGACGCACCGCTTCTATACGACGAGCGAGGACGTGGAGGAGTTCAAGGCCTTTGGAAGCTATGTGCTGCAGATTCCGATCGGGCAGGTAGGCCACGTCGACCTCGACGCCTCCCGTGCCTAATGATGCAAGGCCCCATCAGATGATCGAGAAGCCCCTTACCTTAAGCCGCCCCCAAGGAGGATCTGTGAAAAAGGTAGTTATTGCCAGCAACAATGCCCATAAGGTATCCGAGATCAAGACCGCGCTTGATTTCGAGGGCTGGGAGTTTTTCACCTTACGGGATGCAGGCATCGAATCCGAACCCGAAGAAGATGCCGACACCTTCGAGGGCAACGCCCGCATAAAGGCGCTTGCCGCACACCGCAAAACGGGACTCGCCGTGTTGGCCGACGACTCGGGCCTCGTAGTCGATGCCCTCGGGGGGCAGCCCGGAGTCTATTCTGCCCGTTATGCGGGAGGGCACGGCTCGGATGGCGACAACAACGAGAAGCTCTTGCACGAGCTTTCCGGCACCCCCGATAATGAACGCAGCGCACGCTTCGTCTGTTCCCTGGTATTCATCGACGAGGATGGCAGCGAAACGGCGGCAGAAGGCACCATCGAAGGAGCTATCGGACACAGGCCCCAGGGGGAAGGCGGCTTCGGTTACGACCCGCTGTTTTTCCCTGAGGCTTTTTGCGGGGAGACAAGCCTTGCCGAAGTGAGCAAGGATGAGAAAAACTCCATCTCACACCGTGGAAATGCGCTGCGTGCCTTAAAAGCGAAGATTTCCGCACGTAGGTGATTCTTCTGATATAATACTCAGGCTGTCTGAGACCGGGACGTGGCTCAGCTTGGTAGAGCGCCTGCTTTGGGAGCAGGATGTCGCAGGTTCGAATCCTGTCGTCCCGACCAGTATGCGGGTGTAGTTCAATGGTAGAACGTCAGCCTTCCAAGCTGATCACGCGAGTTCGATTCTCGTCACCCGCTCCATACATGATAAAACGGGAAAAGGGGATCGCCCTTTTCCCGTTTCTTTTCGCCGTCGGTGCCTCGGCTCTGTTATACGAAGTTGTCTCTCAGGTATACGATGATGTCGTCAGACTCGTACATGGCCTTGCCGTCTATCACAAGGCACGGCACCTGCTTCTTCCCCCCGACTTTGATAAGGTCGTTTTGGTTGCCGGGCTGCAAGGTGTCGCGAAGGTCAAGCGTGATGTGGTGCTCGTCCATGAAGTGGAGGACCTTTTGGCAATAGGGGCAGGTCTTCTTATAATAAAGGGTAAGATCTTGCAAATACGGCATAGTCGGCTCCTCCCTGGATAGCAAAGTCCCAGGCATCATTATTTTTCAAGCTCCTATAGTACCCGAGTAGGGCGGCCGTTATTCTAAGACCACCTGCATTGTTGCCGTTTGGTTGCTTTTAGTAGTAGTAATAATTCATGATCGACTGTATCGCTGCCATGCCGCCGAATGCGAATAGGAAGAGAAGCATTATAACGATCCAAATTGCAACCCATATCAGGCTTGCAAGCACCCTGTTCTTCAGCGATACGGCCGAGGAGGACCCGAAGGCGATGATGAGGTAGATCACAATGCATGCGATTGACCCCAATATAGGGATGAGGTTGAGAAGCGCGATGCAGTCAAGCAACAGCCAATCCTTGACCCTTACGGTCGCGCTGGTACCGTTTTGGGCCAATAACTTTCCTTCGTTAAACATTGTTCCTCCTAAAAAGCCAATACACATAATGAAGGTAATTCTATCAAAGGCCTGTGCAGTTGATTTATACGCTTTGATATCAGGTGTTTTGCAGCAAGGAAACGAAACCCTGCCCCCGGGCGAACTAATATGCCCTTTATACATAATAAGCGGATAGCTCTCCGGCTTTATCCGTCCCAAATAATAAAGTTCTGCGTTCCCTGGGGTTTTGATCGAAGACAATGAATAATCAAGGGGTGGCCGAACTTGCTTGATAATAAAAATAAGCATATAATATTTAGCTTTGTTTATCGAAACTATAAAAGCGGAAGTTGTTGCTGCATTGAGAACCGAGTGCCCTGCCGGGCTTTTCTTGCGGTATAATGATGCGCCGAGATAAGGACTCGCGCTCGTAGCTCAGCTGGACAGAGCAGTGGACTTCTAATCCGAAGGTCGCAGGTTCGAATCCTGCCGGGCGCACCATTCTTATCCGCATTCCTATCTTGTCGCCCCACGCATGGTGGTCATTCCCAAGGGTATCGGATCCTGGTGATGAAATTATCAGGCCAGGTACAGTCCGGATCTAGGCAAAAAGGCCAGGTTTGCGCATTCAGGCGCCTACGTGGGCCGGGCCGGCCGGGTATCTTGCGCCTCCAAGGCAAAAGCGGGCTTGCAGCCCTGCGGTATGCATGAAAAGACGCGTTTATGCATCCTTTTGAAAGAGGCGGGTCTTCTCGTTTTCCGGGTAATCGGGATTCGCGGCGTGGAATTGCGTCCCAGAGCGCTTTTCTGCTCTGTTGCGATAAAGCAACGGCAAGCCACAAGTGGGCAACAAAACATAAGAAAACATACCGTTCACATTAAAAAATCAACCATTCACCATTTCTACATTTCAGTTCGGTACGGGTGGTTGATTTTTCGTTTGAACCATGCGATTTTGACCCTGGCACGAAGCTTTGCCAGGTAGATGAACCGGCAAGCCGAAGGTGAAAACCGAAAATGCATAAAATAATGCAGAAAGGCAGGGTGCTATGAAAGGCATTAATGTCAAAAGTGAGATTAAGCCGCTCAAGAAGGTCTTATTGCATCGACCGGGCAAAGAGCTGCTCAACCTTACTCCGAACACTCTTGAGGAGCTCCTCTTCGACGACATCCCGTTTTTACGGGTCGCCCAGGAAGAGCATGATGCTTTCGCAAAGATTCTTTCAGATAATGGCGCCGAGGTCGTCTACCTTGAAAAACTGATGGCAGAAGTCCTTGACCAGAACCCTGACCTTCGCGAGACCTTTTTAATGCAGTTTATTTCTGAGGCAGGTATCCGCACGGACCGGTATCAGAAAATCATCCACGACTACCTGAATGAGAAGTATTCGGACAACCTCGAACTTGTGATGAAGACCATGGAGGGCATCAACCTGAGTGAGCTCCATACCGACACCAGCAATTCATTGGTCGATTTGGTGAGCGACGCTTCCAAGCTCGTCATCGCCCCGATGCCGAACCTCTACTTCACCCGCGACCCCTTCGACACGATCGGCAACGGCGTCAGCCTCAACCGCATGACCTATGCGACCCGCAACCGTGAGACCATCTTTGGCGAGTACATCTTCAAATACCACCCGGACTTCGTCGGCACGCCGCAATACTACAGCCGCTACAACACCTTCCATACCGAGGGCGGCGACCAGCTGAACATCAGCGACAAGATCTTGGCCGTAGGCATCTCTCAACGCACCGAGCCCGATGCGATCGATGCCTTGGCAAAGAACATCTTTGGCTCCGGCACCTCCTCGATCGAGACGATCCTCGCCTTCAATATCCCGAACTCCCGTGCCTTCATGCACCTGGACACCGTGTTCACGATGATCGACCATGACAAGTTCACCGTGCATCCCGGCATCCTCGGCCCTCTGGCTGTGTTTGAGATAAAGCCTGATGGAGCAGATGGTATCCGGGTCAAGGAAATACATGCGACACTCGACGCGATCCTTGCCCAGTATCTCGGGCATCCTGTCGAGCTTATCCATTGCGGCGGCGTCGACCGAATCGCCGCTGAACGGGAGCAATGGAACGACGGCTCCAATACCTTGGCTATTGCACCTGGCCGCATCGTCGTATATGAGCGCAATGAGGTCACGAACGCGATCCTGAAGGAGCGCGGCCTGGATGTCATCGAGATGCCGTCCGCCGAGCTTTCCCGAGGCCGAGGCGGCCCACGTTGCATGAGCATGCCGCTATGGCGCGAGGATTAAGTAGTATATGAACCGTATCGGCCTTCTTGAGCCCCCGGCCAGGAAGGCCGATACGCAAAGGCGGTACAGGGAAATGCCGCCGATAAATGTAAGGAAACACCAAGGAAAGGAACACTGCAATGCCAACCAGCTTAAGCGGACGCAATTTTTTGAAACTGCTCGACTTCACCCCTGAAGAGATACGCTACCTTATCAGGCTCTCAAAAGAGTTCAAAAGCTTAAAGATCGCCGGGACCCCCCATCGCTACCTCGAGGGCAAGAACATCGTCTTGTTGTTCGAGAAGACCTCGACGCGTACTCGCTGCTCATTCGAGGTGGCCGGCCACGACCTTGGCATGGGCGTGACCTACCTCGATCCCGGCAGCTCCCAGATGGGGAAGAAGGAATCCATCGAGGACACGGCGCGGGTCCTCGGCCGCATGTATGACGGCATCGAGTACCGGGGCTATGCCCAGTCCATCGTCGAGGACCTGGCTGCCCATGCTGGCGTTCCGGTATGGAACGGCCTCACGACCGAATTCCATCCCACCCAGATGATCGCCGATATGCTGACCATCGAAGAGAATTTCCCGCTCGGCCTCAAGGGCCAGAAGCTCGTCTTCATGGGCGACGCCGAGAACAACGTGGCAAACTCCCTTATGGTCGCCTGTTCGAAACTGGGGCTTCACTTCGTTGCCTGCGGCCCGAAGGCGCGCATGCCCAAGAAGGAGCTTGTCGACACCTGCAAGGATATCTGCAAGGAGACGGGCGGTTCGGTCACCCTTACCCCCGACGTGAAGAAGGCCTGCAAGGGCGCACACGTCATCTATACCGATATCTGGGTATCCATGGGCGAGGCCGATAGTGTCTGGGCCGAGCGCATCAAGCTGCTTGAGCCCTACCGTGTCACCAAAGAGGCCATGGCCATGGCGGATCCCGATGCGATCTTCATGCACTGCCTGCCCTCATTCCACGACACGAACACCACCATCGGTGCCGAGATCGCCGAGAAGTTCGGCATCAGCCACATGGAGGTCGAAGACGAGGTCTTCGAATCGCACCAGTCAAAAGTATTCGACGAGGCCGAGAACCGTATGCATACGATCAAGGCCATCATGTATGCGACCCTTTCGTAGGGCAACAAGGAGGATGGCATGCCATACGTAAAGGGAAGCGGGAAGAACGTCGTCATAGCACTTGGCGGGAACGCCCTGGGCAACACCCCCGAAGAACAGCTTCAACTGGTAAAGAACACGGCGAAAAACATCGTCGATATGGTCGCTGAGGGCATCAACGTCGTGGTCAGCCACGGCAACGGCCCACAAGTCGGCATGATCAACAATGCCTTCGACTATGCTTCCAACAACGATGGGAAGACACCGGAAATGCCGTTCCCCGAATGCGGGGCCATGAGCCAAGGCTATATCGGCTACCACCTTTCCCAGGCATTACTTGACGAACTCAAGGGCCGTGGCATTATGAGGTCTGCCGTGACGATCATAACGCAGACAGTCGTCGACCCCGATGACCCGGCCTTCCAAAACCCCTCAAAGCCTATCGGCTCCTTTATGAGCGAGGCCGAGGCGCAGGCCAAGGCAAAAGAGACCGGCTTCATCTTCAAAGAGGATGCGGGCCGTGGTTGGCGAAGGGTCGTACCCTCGCCAAAGCCCCAGCGCATCGTCGAGTTCGACGCGGTGAAAGATGCAATGGATGCAGGCTATATCGTAATCGCCGGCGGCGGAGGCGGGGTACCGGTCATTGAGAAGGACAATTCCTATACCGGTGTCGCCGCCGTCATAGACAAGGACCGCTCGAGCGCGAAGCTGGCGGCCGATTTCGGGGCCGACATGCTGGTGATACTCACCGCCGTCGAGAAGGTCGCGATTAATTTCAACACCCCCGACCAGCAGGAAATCGACTCGATGACCGTGGCGGAAGCCCAGAAGTACATCGGGGAAAACCAGTTCGCACCGGGCAGCATGCTGCCCAAGGTCGAGGCGTGCATCGACTTCGTCCAAGCGCATCCGCACGGAAAGGCGCTTATCACCTCGCTCGAGTCCGCTGCGGCAGGCCTGCGCGGAGAGACGGGGACGGTAATCACCGCAGGATAGGGAAAGCTT
Organism: Raoultibacter sp.; assembly: GCA_031549175.1. Taxonomy (GTDB): domain Bacteria; phylum Actinomycetota; class Coriobacteriia; order Coriobacteriales; family Eggerthellaceae; genus WRIS01. The sequence continues at coordinate 13,376 of JAVBQH010000092.1, read as the reverse complement.
GCCCGGCGGGGCATGTTCAGGGGGTCTCGCCGGGCATGTTTACATAGTTTTATGCAAGTCAATTTGGTTTAAGGAGGGAAGTTATGGCTGATACAGATGTGAAGAAAGACAAACGAAAACGCTCCATCAGTTCGTTTACCATTCTGATAATCATGCTGATCGCCCTCGCCATCATCACGATTATCGTGGCTGCTGCTGGTGGCGAAGGCGTTACAGGCGCGACCTTGTATGATGTTACCACGGCGCCCGTCAAGGGCTTTACCGATGCGCTTCCGGTATGCCTGTTCGTTCTGATCCTCGGTGGTTTTTTGGGGATCGTGACAGAAACAGGCGCATTGGATGCAGGCATTACCGCTTTGGTGAAGAAGCTCAAAGGCAATGAACTGATCCTTATCCCGATCCTGATGTTCGTCTTCTCGATCGGCGGTACCACCTATGGTATGTGTGAGGAAACGGTTCCGTTCTACCTGCTTTTGGCGGCAACGATGGTTGCCGCAGGCTTTGACAGCATGGTCGGTGTGGCAACGGTCCTGCTCGGTGCTGGCTGCGGCGTTTTGGGTTCGACGGTCAACCCCTTTGCGGTGGGCGTTGCCGTTGACTCCCTGAGTGCCACCGGTATCGAGGTCAACCAGGCGATCATCATCTTGCTTGGCGTGATTCTCTGGATCGTGACCTTGTTGATCTCGATCTTCTTTGTCATGCGTTACGCGAAGAAGGTCAAGGCAGACAAGGGCTCGACCATCCTGACGCTGCAAGAGCAAGAGACCATGAAGGAAGAATTCGGCGAGGAGCAGCATGCCGATGGCAAAGACGACGATGCCCCCGCAGGCCCTGATGGCAAAAAACGCTATATGACAGGCCGCCAGAAGGCAACCTTGATCGTTTTCGGCATCACCTTCGCAATCATGATCGTAAGCTTCATCCCCTGGGAAGATTTCGGCGTTGACTTCTTCAATGTCGGTGCGTCTTCCGAGGAAGTGACGACACCCCTGACCCAAGACGAGATCGACGCCGCGACAGTCGATACCGTCGACCCTGATGGAAATGAGATCAGCGGAACCCTCGGTGTGCCCGCGGGAACCGAAGTGACCGCCACCTATGAAGAGCAGACATCCCTTGGCTGGAGTGCCTGGCTTACCGGTTTCCCGATAGGCGAATGGTACTTTGACGAGGCATCGACCTGGTTCTTGATAATGGCGATCGTGATCGGCTTTATCGGCGGCTTGTCCGAGAGCCGTTTCGTCAAGGCATTCATCGGCGGTGCGGCCGACATGATGAGCGTTGTGCTGATCATCGCCGTCGCACGTTCGATCACCGTGCTTATGGGCGAGACCGGACTTGACGACTGGATCCTTACCAATGCCGCTAACCTGCTCTCCGGCATGGCCGCAGTTATCTTCGCCCCGTTGAGCTTCGTCCTCTATATCGTATTGAGCTTCTTGATACCGTCGTCGTCGGGTATGGCGACCGTGACCATGCCGATCATGGGCCCGCTCGCAGACCGCCTTGGATTCTCGGTCGAGACCATGATCATGATCTTCTCGGCTGGCAACGGCCTGGTCAACCTCTTTACCCCGACAAGCGGCGTGATCATGGGCGGCTTGGCTCTGGCAAAGATCGAATACTCGACCTGGCTCAAGTTCGGTGCAAAGCTGTTCGTGGTCTTGGCGGTCGTCTGTGTGGTGATCCTGACAGCAGCAATGCTGATCTTGCCGCCTACCTGACGCCTGGCATGAGGTGCGGTGCGCACTGTGTCTTATGAGAGTGCTGCGTCCTCTGGGAGGGCGCAGCCTCTTTGTAAGGAAGATGGGACAAAAGGGACAGACCCTTTTGTCCCACTTTTGCCCCGGCTTTACAGGGCTTTGCTCATCCAGATATGCTCGACGTGCTCGTCAAGCTCGACCTCTCCATACGAGCGGTATCCAAAGCGCTCGTAAAAGGGGACGGCATGGCATTGTGCGTGGAGGTGCATCTCGGAGGCTCCCTCGATGCGGGCATACTCTTCCGCCTCTTCGAGGATGAGGGCACCGAACCCTTTTTTACGCGCTTCGGGAAGCACCGCCAGGCGGCCGAAGATGAAATGCGTCGGGTCGTCTGAGTCGGGGAATGTCCGGGCACAGCCGACGAGCCGGTCGCCTTCGTAGAGCGTGACGTGGAGGGCGGATTCGTCTATATCATCGAATTCGTCACAGAAGCCCTGTTCTTCGACGAAGACTTTGGAACGTATCGCAAATGCGTCTGCTTTGTTGCCGCGTTCAAACCTGAGGGTCATACCTGTTTCCTTCTTGTCGGGAGATTGCGTCGAACGACATCGTAGAGCATGGAAGGCGGCTGTGCAAACCGTGATGGTTGTATGGTTGTTCTACGGGGTGGCCGAGATACGGATACTGGGGCGGCAAAGTGATAGAATGGCTCACAGTTCAAATACGGGAAACGATCGGAAGAAACACCATGCAAATTCGCGAACAACTCGAATCAATGATCAACCAGGCAATCGAGGGCGCCCTTGAGGGCGGCTCGCTTGCAGTCGATGAAAAGCCCGCTGCCTCCTTAGAGCGCCCCCGTGATGAGAGCAACGGCGACTGGGCGTCAACAGTCGCTATGCGCACAGCAAAGCAGGCGAAGATGAACCCGCGCGAGGTCGCTCAGATCATCGGAGACGCATTGCACCAAAACGACGTTATCCAGTCGGTGGAGATAGCAGGACCTGGCTTCATCAACGTGCGCCTGAGGCCTGAGGCCTTCCATGGCGTCGTGCATGAGGTCTATACGCAAAATGATGGGTACGGAAAGGGCGAGATCCCCGATGGGGAGCGCTATGTGAACCTTGAGTATGTCTCCGCAAACCCGACCGGGCCGATGCATGTCGGCCATGGGCGCTGGGCGGCATTGGGCGATGCCATGGCACGGGTCATGCGCCATGCCGGCTACGAGGTCTACGAGGAGTTCTACATTAACGACGCAGGCGTCCAGATGGACCTCTTCGGACGGTCGGTTGCCTGCCGCTACCTGCAACTTTGCGGGCAGGACATCAAGATGATCGAAAACGGCTACGGCGGCGGCTATATCAAGGACATCGCCCAGGGCATCCTCGACCGTGACGGTGAGAAGTGGGTCGGGGTTGATGAGGGGGAGCGCATGGTGGCTTTCCGCGAGATCGCCTACTCCGAAATGCTGCAGCTTATGAAAAACACCCGTGCTGGCTTCGGGAACCGGTTCGACTGCTGGTTCTCAGAGCGCAGCCTCTATGTGGACGGACCGGACGGCACGAGCCCCGTGTCGCGCTCGATCAAGGCAATGGACGAGAAGGGCTACGTCTATAAGGAGGAAGGCGCCACCTGGTTCCGCTCGACCGCCTTCGGTGATGAGAAGGACCGCGTCATGATCAAGGAGAACGGCGAGTTCACTTATTTCATGAGCGATGTCGCCTACCATTACGACAAGCTCTCGCGCGGTTTCGACCATCTGATCAACATCTGGGGCGCCGACCACCACGGGTATGTGAAACGCTGCGAGGCAATGCTTGCCGCCTGGGGCCGCCCGGGTGCCCTCGAAGTGGTCCTCGGCCAGCTGGTCAACTTGTTCCGCGACGGGGAAGCGGTGCGCATGTCCAAGAGGACCGGGGAGATGATCACGCTTGACGAGCTGATCGATGAGGTCGGCGTCGACTCGACGCGCTACCTCATGCTTTCACGTTCGAGCGACCAGCCGATCGATTTCGATATCGAGGCCGCCAAGAAAAAAGACAGCTCGAACCCCGTGTACTATGTCCAATACGCGCATGCGCGCATCAGCTCTATCTTGCGGAAGGTGGCAGATGATGCACAGGCTTCCGCCGTCATGAACGGCGAGCTGTCCATGGACGGCCTGGCAGAGATGCTTTTTGCCGGAGGGGTCGATCTGGCGCCGCTCACCCATGAAGCCGAGATCGCGCTCATGCGCAAGATGTCGGAATACGGCGAACTGATTGCAGATGCCGCACGGGACCGGGCGCCGTTCCGGTTGACACACTATGCGCAAGATCTTGCGGCCCTGTTCCACCAGTTCTACACCAACTGTCACGTGATCGGGGAAGACAAGGAGCTGCAGACGGCCCGCCTGTACTTGGTGAACGCAACGCGGATCGTGCTCGCTCAGACCTTGGGACTTTTGGGCGTTTCCGCCCCTTTGCAGATGTAGAAGGCTATAGCTGCTCTTCGAGGTCAAGCTGCATCAGGTACACGTTCTCACGCATACGCCGTGCTGTCGTGCGGGATATACGCTCGGTCTCATACATGGACTGGATCTGCTCGAGTTCAAGGGTAAGCCCTAGCCTGCCGAGTTCGGTGATCTTCGACGAGGCCTTGGTGATGCTCGATACATCGGGGCGCGTATTGCGGAGCCGGCCTAAGAACCGCTGGTACTCGAGGATCAGGGCACTGACGTCTTCCGTGGGGGCCTCGGTGCTCATCTCTGCCTGAAGCATCTTGATGGCGTATTCGGTGGTTTTGATCTGCAGGTCGCGCATGGCCGCCATATGTTCGGCGGAATTGCCTCCCGGTGTGACCTTCCTAAGGTGCCGCCAGGCGGATTTCGCAATTCTTATCAGGTGGCGAAGCGCATTCTGTGCTATCCAGGTGTTGTCGCTATGGTGCTTGATCAGGTTTTGGATATGTGCGAGCCGGTTCAGGTACTGATATCCATCGACCGAATCCACTTCGCCCGACTCGATCATCTCGAGGATGTAGTCCTGTTCCCATCTCAACACCTTGACGCGGAGTTCCCTGTTATGCTCGACCTCGAGGTCGTGATTGTTCTTAAGCCGGGAAATTCTTTGGTTGTATGACCTGATGACCGATTGGGTCGCAAATCTGGTCTCTGCGGTTTCCCTGTCCGTCAGCTCTTCGATCACATTCCTGAGGACTTCGAGGACCGTATCGAACTCCTCGTCATCCATCAGGGCATCCTCTTTCTTCGGAGCAAGCAGGGGCACTACGAAGGTTGCCAGGAGCAGGGTCAGGATGATGACGCCTGATGCAAGGAAGATGATCAACGAGCGTTGCGGGAAGGGGATCAGGCCTGCATCGGCCGATATCATGAAGGGGATTGCCATGACGATCGACAGGGTGATCGCGCCTTTCGGCCCTGAAAGCGTGGTGACCAGCGCCGTCCTGATATCCATCGGCTTGAAGCCCCTGTCCTCGCGTTTTCGGAGACCCACCCTGTCAAGGATCAGTATCCAGACGAAGCGGATGAACATAAGCAAGGCCGTGATAGAAATTATGTAGCCTATAAGGGTGAGGTTGTCGATCTGCGTGCTTTCCCAGGTCGATGCCATCGCCGCGGGGAGCATGGCGCCGAGGAGCACGAAGATGATGCCGTTCAAGGTGAAGGCGAACACCTGCCAAACGCTGTTCGAGACCAGGTTGAGCCTTGATACCGAAGGCCGGATCTCGCGAGGGGACAATACGCTCACAAGGCCTGCTGCGACGACTGCAAGGATGCCGCTCGCCCCGACCGCATGGGCGATAAGGTACACGATGAACGGCAGGAAAAGGTCGAACAGGACATGGAACGTGATGTTGTCAAAGCCGCGCTGCCGCGCCTTCCTCATCGCATAATTAGCGAGGAACCCAAGGACGACGCCGATCACGATGCCGCCGATGAAGCTGATGACGAAGCTCGCAGAGGCGTCCACAAGAGAGAACGCTCCGGTGACGACCGCTGCGATGGCAAATTGGAACGACACGATACCCGAGGCATCGTTGATGAGGAATTCCCCGTTGAGGATAGCGCTTTGCCGTTTCGACAAGCTCACGTCCTTGGAAAGCGAGGAGACCGCGACCGCATCGGTCGGCCCGAGTGCCGCACCGAGGGCAAACGCAGCGGCAAGGGGGATCGAGGGGATGATCCAGTTCACGTAATACCCGATAATAAGCACTGTCGCCAAAACAAGCCCTATGGCAAGCGAGACGACCGGCTTTATATGCTTGAGCAAGGCAGCCTTGTCGGCCTTCTTCGCATCGTAGAATAGGAGCGGGGCTACGAGAAGGACCAAGAACAGTTCAGGGTCGAAGGTGATCTCGATCGGGGAGACCGCCAGCAAGGCGATGATAAGCCCAAGGGCGATTTGGATAAGCGGGGAGGATACCTTCGGAACTACCTGGTCGATTACTGAAGACAAAAGCACTGCTGCCAACAGCATGAGTATCAATTCAAATGCTTCCAACTAGACTCCTTGGGGGCTGCGCTGGAATGCGTCAACCCGGATATTCATATGCGCAACGGTGGCCGTTTGTAGAAATACCAACGCACGTATTGTACCTTAGCCGAAATAGCCCGTAAAAAAAAGACAGCGAACCCACAAAGGCTTAAGGACGTTTCCCAACTGCAGTTTAGCTGATATTTATACCGAAATTTCGCAAAATAGCACTATAATGTAGACAGCCGGGCATCTCGGCTATAGGGAAGATCGTACATGGCGTATCGATGATAGCGGGGGATCGATGGCGGGGCATCTCGGCAAGGCGCTTTTGATTGCAAACCCGACTGCGCAGAGCGGGAACGGTGCGGCGGCGGCTATGTATGCCGGCGATATCCTGCGTAAAGAACTCGGCACCTCCTCATTCGAGCTTGTCATGACGGAGTCCGCAGGCCACGGCCTTGCCCTTGCGGAAGGCTCCGGGGATTACGACACCGTGATAGCCTTAGGGGGCGACGGGGTGATCCATGATGTCGCAAATGGGCTGATGAAAATCCCCGACAAGGACAGGCCGACCTTGGCGGTCCTTCCGATGGGAACCGGGAACGACTATGCGCGGACCCTCAAGATGGACTTCGCCATCGAGAACTCGGTACAGCAGCTTTTCAAGGCCAGGAAAACTCCTATTGACCTAGGGCTTTGTAACGACGAGTACTTCGTCGAGACCATCTCGTTCGGCCTCGATGCGGCCATCGCGCTTGACACCGTCGAGCGCAGGAAGACCACGGGCAAGACCGGCACACCACTTTTCATTTCGAGCGGGATGGACGTCCTGCTTCATCGTATGAGGGAATACCCGTATGAGGTCAGCTTCGATAAGGGCGCCCCCGAGACAGGGAAGATGCTTCTGTTTGCAATCCAGATCGGCATCACCTATGGGGGCGGGTTCATGATCTGCCCCAAGGCGAAGACCGATGACGGCCTGTTCGACATATGCATCGCCAAGCCCCCTTTGAGCATCCCCAAGGCGGTCTTCGTCTTCCTTTTGGCAAAGAACGCCCATCACACCGGATTCAAGCAGCTGAACTTTGCAAGTGCCCAAGAGCTCAGCCTGCGTTTCCCGAAGGCCCAGCCCCCGATCCAGATCGACGGCGAGCCCTACGATGCAGACAGCTTCGAAATATCCTGCTTGAAGCATGCCCTGCACGTTCTCATGCCGGCCTAGGGGGGCAGCAGGCCTGCAGCGGTGTCCTGGCGCGGCGCTTGCATTGCGCTGCCGCTCGGTGCGCGGATGCAAACCTTGCAGCCGGCATGGTATGATTGCGCTCACGAAAAAAGGAGTCGGGTATGGGTAGCATCATAAACGATATCAGCACGTTTCTCGAAGACTACGTGCCCTATGTCGAATACGTTATTCCTATTGCTGGCATAGTATTGCTTGTGCTTGTCGCGGCCTTTGTCATTGCGGGGCTGGTAAGGCGTATCAGGAGGACATCAAGCCGAAGGGGGGCGTCGGCCGATACCCGGAGGGCCTAGGAGGCCGTTTCATTTCTGCCGAAGGTAGGAAGAGGGAATAAGGGCATGCAGCCCCCTAGTAGAAAATACGGCGAAGCCTGCGGGCCATCAGCCAGTCGCGAAACCTTCTCTTCCGGGTCCATACGCCGATACCGTTGTATTTGATATTCATGTCCATCCCCATTCTTTGCTGCCTCGGAAATACACCATAGCATGGAGATGGCTCGAGCAGCGGTTTTCGATAGGGAACCGATACGGGGGCATTACCAATCCGACATCATTTTTAATTAAGGCGGGGACTTGTCAACAGCACAACGACAGGTCAACGTATAGCTGGCCGCTGCGACCTTTTCAATTCTTCGCGATACAATTACACGTACTATGGTGCTTGAGGAATTGGAGATGCCATGGATGGGACGAAGCCTCATGCGTTTGAACTGTGGATGGTGTCGAACCTTGCGGCAGGTGCTGCGACTGCAGCCTTCCTGAGCCTCCTCGTTCCGCCTTTCGTTCTGGCAGAAACCGGCAGTGCCTTCCGTGCCGGCGTAGTGATGGCGATTGTCGGCCTGGCAGCGGTGTCGGGGCCTATCTGGGGGAAGCTCGCCGACAAGCATGAGATCCACCGATTGATCTATATCCTGAGCGTGGCAGGCATGGCGGCTTCGTTCCTTATATTGGCGGTGGATGCGGGAATCGACTGGTATTCTCCTATTTTCGGATTAATCCTCGGCATTTCTTTGGCAGCGCAGGGCACGATTGGCCCGGCGTTCATAGTGGGGGCGAACCTGCCGAAAAAGATAGAGAGCAGGCAGATAACCGTCAACAACCTCGCAATGCCGCTTGGGCAAGTGGTCGGGGCAGTTGCCCTGATTTTCGGGCAGTGGCAAGGTTTCGGGTATGTCGGCCTTTTTTGGATAGCCACCATCGTGCTGGCGGTATTCGCCTTGCTCACCCTGATCGGCATCACAAAACCTAGCGCAAGGCTCAAGGCAGCGCAGCGAGGGGACGCAAGGGAGCATAGGCCGCCGGGGCCCGAAAAGGGGAGGCATCCCGGCACGTTTCGTAGGGCAATGGCTTCGTCATTCGGCATTATGATGCTGGTGGTGATACTCAGCTCGTTTTCGAACAATGGATTGACCAGCCAGATCGCGAATGTTATGCCCAATGTGTACGGGTTCACGGTTACACAGACATCCGCACTTATTGCGGTAGCCGGATTGATAAACCTTGTTGTAATCGTGATATTCGGGAAACTTATGGAGCGCTTCGGGCCCCGCCTTATATTCACGGTCGGCACAGCCATGCGTTTTGCCGGCACTGCGATGATGGCGCTGGTGGGTTTGTTGGGAGAAGGCCACTTGATTCTTGCGGCTATCGCAATGCAGGTCGCTTTTCAAGGGAGCCCCGTATCGCGCCTCCCAGCCCCGTTGCTGGCCATACAGCTTTCTCCGGCAGGTGCCGCGGAAGCGAACGGGTATTATTATGCCTCGTCTGCCCTAGGGGCGTTTCTCGGCTGCCTAGCCATGGGGTTCGGTGCAGATTCCTTAAATTTCAATACGGTCAACTGGCTTGCAGCGATCATGGCAGCGGCGGCGTTGGTGGTGCTGTGCCTTGCCTTGATTCCATCTATGAACCGGAGGCACAAGGATGAGAAAAGCGGATAGGCTGTTTATTTCAACACCTGGCACCAAGCCGCTGTGGGGAGGAGTATCCTGTAGCCGCTCGGAAGAAGATAGTTTGAGAGTTAGGGGATTTTAGGGGATATTCATCCCCTAAATCGCCCAAGTTAATAAAAAAGCCGGAACAAAAACCTGTTCCGACCTGCAAATTCAGTGGTGGATCGTCGGGGACTCGAACCCCGGACCTTGGGATTAAGAGTCCCCTGCTCTACCAACTAAGCTAACGATCCGTGTGAAACTATGTCAAATTGCATTGCAACGCCGGGTTATTGTAAAACAAGCCGGGGTGCGAAGCAAGCTTAATCAAGCCCACTCGCGCCTGGGGTGGATAATCGGACTCGAACCGACGACCTCCAGAGCCACAATCTGGCGTTCTAGCCAACTGAACTATATCCACCATGGCGCAACTGGCTAGTATAGGGGTTTTCGACATGCCATGCAAGGAAAATCCAGGGCAATTTCGCCTTCCCGGTGCGCGGGCGGCTTCGCCTGGCAAGAAAGACCGTATATTAAAGCCACTTCTTCTTTTTGGCTCGGCGACGCTCAGGCTTTGGGGCGCGGAAATCAAGCTCAAGTTGCTCGCCGAGGACCTTATCGCTCGTCTTCTTGATCCGTATGTCGTCGATAACCCAGGACACGGCATCCTTGCCGTATATCTCAAGCATACGGATGCGTGCATCCTGCTTGTTCAGCTTCGATGATGCCCTGTAGACGCTTTCGAACTCGAAGTTCCCCTTTTTGGGCGATGTGGTGACGGGCGATGAGAAGTGGGCGACGTAGGTCGCCGGCTTATCCCCTTGGCTGCTGCTATCGTTTTCCTCTGTGTCCATCCGGTATCCTGTGGTCTTGTCTTCCCTTGCGATTGTAGACGACCACGGGTGCTTTTGGAATGGCTTATACCTCCATTTCGCGTGGGTTGCAAAAACGCTTCGAGCCCTTGCGCCGAAGGGGCGGGCAAGCCGTTTCGGTTCCTGAGCCACCGGACGGCATAGCCACCTCTTCGACGCCTGTGGCTCAAGCGCGTATCAGCCTCTTTGCACTGACGTAGGTCATTATGAAATAGACCCCATAGGTTGCCAAGAAGGCTGCGGTGCACACCAAGGCCATGAACCCTATATCCAGGTGTCCGAAAACGGAAACAACGTCGGTCACAACCTGAAGCGCGCAGATCGAATGAGCCAATGCAAGCGCAAGGGGAAACAGGAAGTAGATGGCAATCTGAAGCAGGAGCGCGCGGTTGAGCATCGGACGCGAGGCGCCCAGCTTTCCAAGCAGGTGATAGCGCTTCGCGTTGTCTCCGGCCTCGGAGAGCTGCTGGATTGCAAGAATTGCGGCGCACGCGACCACCAACACGAAGCCGATGTAGATGGCAAGGTAGGCCACTACGGTGGAGAGGCCGACGCTTTGCGCGTATATCTCACTTTTCGTCATTGCATTGGAAATCGGCCAGCTGTTCAGGTTGTCTGATTCCTGTATCGCCATGCAGTACTCGCCAAAGCTTTTCTGGGCATCCTCAGAGGGGCAAAGGACGTCGAGCACAGAATAGGCGATCGTCGTGTTTGCAGGCAGGGAGCCGTCGGGGACGACCACCGTACATACATTCAGAGGGAATGAGGTAGTCACCAGGCTTTCCTCATATGCCCCAATCACCTTCAGGTCTGAATCACCGATGGGGAGGATGGGGGCTTTCTCGGCAAGGTGCCTGACGTATTCGGCGGCAGGGTCTGCGTCGAAGATGAGGGCGCATTCGCCGGCGTCGACCGGAAGGGGGGCCTTGCCCGCCATTTCAAGAGCCTTGTTCACCTGCGAGAGCGCAACGAGGTCGACTGCCTGCTGTGGATAGTCGGGGTTGATGATCGATGCCGTATACTCTCCCAGAGGGCGATCCGAAAGAGAGTCAAGGTTTGAAAAGGTAAGAGGCTTCTCAGTTGAGAAAACAAAGTCAAGCTGCACGCTGTCGGTTATCCAGCTGTCGTTGAATGTGGCCACTACCGCAAGACCGCTGTCCCTCAATCCGTCAAGTATCCGGTAGTCGTGGGCCTCGGCAAAATCCTCCAAAGGCTCGGGCAGAAATGCCCTGAAACCTTCAGCTGTGGTGAAGCTGCCGTAATTGGTCTGGACGGTTGCGTCGTAGGAGGTTGACTTCTCCAAACTTGAGTTCAACGCATTGCAGATGCCGATGCCACCACAGACGCTGGTGATGGCAAGGAAAAGCGTCATGCATACGACCGACATGGAAAGGAAGGCCGTGTTCACCTAGCTATTGAGTTGGCGCAGGCTGAACATATAGAGCCCTCGGTAGTCCAGAGGCTTGATCTCCTGCACCAATCGGAGCAGGAATCCGGACAGGGAATAGAAGAAGAGCAACGTACCAAGGCATACCAGTATGGTCGATGCCAGGAATTGGGGAGAGGCGTTCATGAGTCCGTTTTGTATCAGCAGGTAATAGGCAACGCCGATCATGATGCATGACGCGATGAAGAGGGCCAAGGAGAAAGGAAGGCTGCGCAACCTCATCTCCTCGTTCTTTCGATCTGACTGCATAAGGTCGATCAGACGCGTTTTCATGACCGAGCCGGTATTCACGACTGCTGTGACAGCGAATATCACGACAAAAACGATAAGCGTTTTGGCCAGGGAGGATTCTGAGAATCCGCCGATAAATCCAGGAACCTCCATTTGGAGTAGGGCGTTGCTCACCAACATAAGGAGTTGTGATATGCCGAACCCGACCAAAATGCCGACGACAAGCGAGAGGACACCGACAAGCATCGTCTCGATCAAGGTGATTTTAACCACGTCGCCCCGTTGCATACCGAGGAGCAGGTACAGGCCGAACTCCTTCTTACGTCTGCGCAGGAGGAACCGGTTTGCATATAAGACCAGAAAGAAGAGGATTATGGCGATGAAGACCGAGACACCATCGATCAGCATGCCGAGGATGCTATAGATCGTGACGGCCCCGGTGGCGTCTTGGGATGCGATGGCATTGAAGGCATAGAATACCGCTATCCCGAGTACGGTAGTCAGGAAGTAGATGCTGAAGCTCCTCAGTGACTTGCGCACATTGCCGAAGGCGAGTTTAGCATACATGCGCCTCATCCTCTCCGAGCCTCGCGGTGGCGCTTACGATGTCTTTGAAGAAGGCGGCGCGGTCGTGGCCGTTGCGTTCAAGCTGACCCCAGATGGAACCGTCCTTGATGAAGATAATGCGCTTGCAATAACTGGCGGTCGCCGGATCATGGGTCACCATGAGAAGGGTGCTGCCCGTCTCATTGAGCTTCTCGAAGGATCCAAGCAGTTGGGCGGCCGCCTTCGAGTCCAACGACCCGGTCGGCTCGTCTGCCAATATAAGACGCGGCTCGGTAACCACGGCACGTGCCGCCGCGACACGCTGCTTCTGCCCTCCCGACATCTCGTAAGGGTATTTTTGGAGCACGTCCTCGATCGAGAGCTTTGCGGCCACGGCCAACACCCGCTGCTCTATTGCATTGACCGGAGTCTTCTGGATGGTAAGGGCAAGTGCGATGTTCTCGAATGCGGTCAAGGTATCGAGGAGGTTGGCATCCTGGAACACGAACCCGAGCTCGCCTCTGCGAAATGCCGCAAGCTCTTTGCCGTCCATTTGGCTGACATCATGCTCGTTGATGACCACCTGTCCGCCTGTTGCCTCGTCAATGGTTGATATGCAGTTCAAAAGAGTCGACTTGCCCGAGCCGGAAGGCCCCATGATCCCCACGAATTCCCCTGCCTCTACCATGAAGCTCACCTCGTCAAGGGCAAGCGTGGTGCTTCCTTGGCGCTTGTTCCTTCTGGCCCCATATCGTTTGGTGAGCTTCCTGACCCGTAAAACCGCATTGTTCCTCATTATTGTTCCTTTCGTGGATGTTCCGACTTCCCTAGAAGCGTATAGGCCCAACCTTGCGGCGTGTTGTTGGCGACCTTACGTTTGCCTTACTTTGCCCAGTGAGGCTCCACGGCTTCCTGCTCCTTACAATTCC
>JAVBQH010000057.1:0-4469 GCA_031549175.1 Raoultibacter sp. | reverse complement strand
CCATGTCGCGTTCGCGGCCGTCTTCGAAAGGCAGGATCGAGCCGATCTTGATCTTGATGACCTCGGCCGTGCGCTCGCCGATCTTTATGCCGAGGAGGTCGCGCAGGTATACAGCGATCGCCTCGTCCATCCGGTTTCCTGCCAGGCGCAGCGACGACGAGGTGACGATACCCCCCAAGGAGATGACGGCTACCTCGGTCGTGCCGCCGCCGATGTCGACTACCATCGACCCGGTCGGCTCGGTTACCGGAAGGTCTGCGCCCATAGCTGCGGCCATCGGCTCCTCGATGAGATATGCCTGACGCGCCCCTGCCTGTATGGAGGCTTCGAACACTGCGCGCTTCTCGACGGAGGTCGCGCCGCAGGGGATGCAGATGACGATACGGGGTTTAGCCTGCCATGGGTACTTGCGCGGGGCAGCCTTGCTTATAAAGGCGGACAGCATGGCCTCTGTCACATCATAGTCGGACACCACGCCGTCGCGAAGCGGATGCTCTGCGGAAAAGGCATCGGGCGTGTGGTTGATCATGTTCTTTGCCTCATGCCCGACGGCAAGCACCCGATGGGTGCTCTTCTCGATTGCCACGACCGACGGTTCGTTGATTACGATACCTTCGCCTGAGACGGCGACCAAAGTATTCGCAGTTCCAAGGTCGATGGCCATATCATTCGACATCTGGCTTGAAACACCTGTAAACCTATCAAGTATCGACATATAGGGCTATCCTCTAATATCTTACAAATATACGAAATTGCATTTTAGCACAGGGGTGTTTTTCTTGCTGAAAATCCATACGGGACACACCCCCTCCATGAAAAACAAACGGCCTGTTCGTGAATCATACAGGCCGCGCTATCGCAGGGGCATCGGCCAGGGCGGGCGAGCTGGGAGGGCCAGGCCTTTTGGACACGGGTGGGGCAGCGGTGGAACGGCAGGGACAGACCCTTTTGTCCCACCGCTGCCCAAGCACGCCTCTGGCTTAGGTTCCTTGTACGCCTAGTGGACGCTGCAGGAGAGGCAAGGGTCGTAGGCGCGTACGAGCTTCTCTATCTCCAAGCGCATACTTTCCTCGGATACGCCCTGATCTACAAGCTTTTCTGCCAGCTGGCGCATATCCTTCTCCAGGTTTGCCACGTTCTGGGCGGTCGGGGTGAGGATCGACGCATGCACGACGTTTCCTTTTCCGTCAAGCTCGAGGTCGTGGAAAAGCGCCCCGCGGGGGGCTTCCGTATAGCCGACCGCCCGGCCTGCCTTCACCTGGTAGTCGACCGGGGTGCTGCTACCCTCGATCTCGCCTGACGCAAGCTTGCGGCAGATGTCTGCGCAGCGCTCAAGCGAGTCGACCAGCTCGACGGCTTGGGCGACATTGTTCATCATAGGGTTGAGCTCGGGGGGACGGAGCCCCGCCTTCGCAGCCGCCACCTTCGCGCTTGAGCTCAGGTACTGCCAAGAAGCGTTGACCCGGGCCAAAGCGCTGGTCATATAAGGCTGCCCGCTGCTTTTGACGCGGGCGAACAGCGCGCCTGAATGGGACACCGTGTATTCTTCGATATGGTCATGGATGTCGTTCGCGTCGAAGGTCTCGCCGGCATGGAGGAAACGGGCGGTATCCGAGCATTCGATCGGATAATAGTCCTCCTCGATCATGGCCAGCATATCGCCTTCCGTCTTGAGGTCTTGCACCTTGAAGGAGTTGAACAGGTCGACCGTCTTCAAGGCGAAGTCAAGGGACGCCTCCATCTTATCTGCAAGCCCTCGGTATTCATCAGCGCTGATCTCGTGGGTGAAACCTCCGACCACCGCCGTGATGGGATGGATCGAGCGGCCGCCGACCTTGTTGCAAAGCTCGTTTCCCAATGCCTTCAGGCCCAATGCCTGGCTGAACAGCTCAGGGTTGGTCTCTGCCAGGGGAAAGACGCTCGGCTGGCCTATAAAGTCGGGCGCAGCCAGGACAAAGAGGTGCGTCGCATGGTTTTGGAGGTAGGACCCGTAGATCAGCAGCTCCCGCAGGGCGCGCGTACGCGGCGTCGGCTCCACGCCGAAGATACGTTCGATGGCCTTGAGGTCGGTGACCACATGGCTTGCCGAGCAGATGCCGCATATCCTCGACACGATGTAGGATATCTCGCCGTAGGGCCTTCCCTTGACCATGCTCTCGAAAAGGCGGGCGGGCTCGACGACCGACATCTCGACCGTCTCCACCACCCCGTCGTTCACTACCACATGCACGTCGCCGTGGCCTTCGATACGTGCGATATGGTCGACATGTATTGCAGCCCTCGTCATGATACTACCTCGCCCTTCTCGCATAATGCGGGGTTTGTCTGGTTGAACATCTCCAAGGCCCGGTCGAACTCGGCCACCGTGACGCCGTAGCGGGCCACGGCCTCGCGTGCCGACCCGAGGTTGGCATCGGGGGAAAGCCCGCGGCACCCGTTGCAGGGCCGCCCGAGGTTGACGCAGCGGGCGCCGCATCCTGCCGTCGTCACCAGCCCCAGGCAGAGCTCGCCATTAAGGTAGAAGCAGTTCGACTCGTTGCGCTTGCAGTCCCCGCACATGGTCTTCGTCGCAACGACCCGGTTTGACCCGTAGAGGGCCCGGTCAAGCACCTCAAGGAACTCGAAGGGGTCGATAGGACAACAAAGCACCTGGTAATCAACGTCGATCACACTGGGTACCGAACGCGGCTCGATCAAATCGCCACAGGCAAGGGGGATCTGGTCGTACACCTCGTCGCTGCGGCTCTCATAGCCCTTAGCTGCAAGACCGGGGATGCCCGCCGTGTTCGCGCAGGCCCCGACCGTGATGACCTTGCCTGCGCGGGCGCGGATGTCCCGGACGATGTCCAGGCTCGCGTTCGTGGTGACGGCGCCTTCGATGATGGCGACGTCGAACTCCTCGGGCATCTCGCCGCTTGAGGCGAGCTGCCAATAACGAAGGTCGATCTGGCCCAGCACGTCAAGGAGGTGCTGCTCGTTGTTGGTGATTTGCAGCTGGCAGCCGAAGCAGCTGGCCAGCCCTACGACGATGACGCGCGGGGGCGCGGGTTTTTCGTTGGAATCAAACGGGTATGTGCTCATGTTACATCGACCCCTGGATATTCTTGGCTTCCCAATAGTTGAACACCGGCCCATCGATGCATACGTATTGATGGCCGATCTGGCAGTGGCCGCATTTGCCCATGCCGCATTTCATATGGCGCTCGAAGCTCACGTAGATATGGTCGTAGCTGATGCCCTTCTTGCTCATCTCCTCGATGACGAAGCGGTACATCACCGGGGGGCCGCAGATCGCGCCATAGGTGTTTTCAGGGTCTATCTCAAGGTGCTCGAATGGCTTGGTGACAAGGCCGATCTCGCCGTCCCAGGTGTCATCGGGGTTGTCGACGGTCAGGTAGAGGTCGAAGTCCTTGCGATGACGCCACATCTCGAACTGGTCTCTGAACATGACCTCGGCAGGCGTCTTCGCGCCGTAGATGATGGTCACCTTGCCGAACTCAGAGCGCTCGTCATGGATGTTGTTGATCAGCGAGCGAAGTGGGGCGATGCCGAGGCCGCCTGCAACAAGAAGGATGTCGTTCCCCTTCATCTCCTCAAAGGGGAAGCCGCGGCCGAAAGGCCCTCGGATCCCGACGATGTCTCCGCACTGCATGCTGTGGAGCGCCTCGGTGAAAGCCCCCGTCCGACGGACGCAAAGCTCGATGAACCCGCGCTTCGAAGGCGAGCTCGATATTGAGATAGGTGCCTCCCCCACACCGAAGATGCTTACTTCGACGAACTGGCCGGGGCTGTGGCAAAAGGCCTCGCGGATGCGCTCGTCGATGATGCGGAACTCGAAGAGCTTTTCGGTGTCGGTCAGCTCGGTGATGGAGGTAATTCTTGCCGACCAGGGACGATATGGATTCCCTGCCATCATTTCCTCGCCGGTCAAGGGAGCCTTGAAATCGGTAGAGGGCGCGACGACCACGCTTTTCACGGCAGTGCTATTCGCCATCTTCTGTCCCCTTCCTTTCAAAGAAGTCCAGTACCTCAATCGGGTTGATATGCGCCTTGCATGCCGTCACACAACGGCCGCACCCGACACAAAGCATGTGGTCATGGTTTGCCAGGAAGCCGTTCAGCTTGTGGTACATGCGGTGCCGCACGCGCCCGCGGCTGTTCTCCCTGAAGTTATGGCCGCCTGCGACGACGGCGAATTGTGGGGCCGTGCATGAGTCCCAGACGCGTTCGCGCCGGCCCGTCTCCCCGCCCGGGTCGAGGATGTCTTGGATGTCGAAACAGTAGCACGTCGGGCAGACGGCAGAACATGCCGTACAGGAAAGGCACCTCCCGCCGAGCTCTTCCCAGTAGGGGTCTTTGTGGAAGGCGTCCATGAGCATGGCGACCTCTTGGATGTCGGGGATGTCCCGGTTGAAGCTCTCTTGGCGCCGGCGCGTCGCATGGCGGAACTTGATGCGGTCCTCGTCCGT
>JAVBQH010000045.1:0-14744 GCA_031549175.1 Raoultibacter sp. | reverse complement strand
CGCTAAGCAATCGGGTAAAAAGACGGTAGAGCCTTCCACCCCTGACTATTCAATGTACGATCCTTACCAGGGAAAACAGGGTGCGAATGTTGGCGGACGCGATGGCAACGAGAACTTCACGATCACCATGGTCGACCCGCTTTCGCAGGGAGTGGTTGCTGCGGGCGGCGCAACAACCGACAAGGTTGCCATCGTCAATGATCCAACAAAGTTCGTTGCTGACGCAGGCGATGGCTCGACTCCAGCCTATTACTACAACATTATCGTCGACTCCCTGGACGTCACCCAGGACAACAAATTCGCCTTTGAGTTCTATGGACCGGGTGGCAATTGGGTTTCTGCTGAGGCAAACTCCAAGTATATAAACATCTACACCACCGGCGATTCGGCGCAATGGAACGACACGACGCGCGTGTGGTCTGGATCGGTTGAGAACACTACGGCATCGAACCCGCTCAGATGGACAGGTCTTTACACCTCTACGGTGCCTGCACATACCCTCGCCGATGGCCAGACCTACTATTTCGTGATCCAGAACGGTATCTATACCTCACAGGGCAACCGTTACCTGAATGCAGACGTAGTGTTCGAATTCTCTACTGATCTGAACAAGGTCCCGAACCTCGATGGAGACACGGGTGAGGACAAGCTCATCGCCTACAGCGGGCTCCAGGGTGTGGCCTCGAACGTTACCGTTACCGACCCTGCGGCATCTCTCATCAAAACGAACTTCACGCGTGGCATGGCGTATGATTGTTGGTATAACATCATCGACCCCTCTGTGTCCTATGATCCTTCAACTGCAATAAACTTTGGTTTCGCCCTTGAGGGCGGCGGTTCAAAACACCAAAACGAGGATTCTTGGAAGGCCTACAACCTGCCCTACATCAAGGTGTATGCAAAACCTACTTATACAGAGGCTGCGGAAGGAACGCCCGCCTCTGTCTCCTTTGCTGCAGCAGATCTTGTGGCTGAGTGGAATAACGGCGCAGGTGCCCTTTCCTTCTCGGGCACATATACCTCAGGCACCTCCGTCGCCGGCACGGTGGCGCCCGGCACGCTCCAGGCGAACACGACCTATTACCTCGTTGTGGAACCTGGATTCTCTGTTTCGGGGCCTGATGTAGACGGAATAGGCAAGTATGCCATCTTCGAGTTTACCACGGATGAGACAAGTACCGACGACCTGGGACCATGGGATGTCTCTGCGGCGCAGGACGGCTCGGTAATGGCCGCGGTAGCGCCCAGCGAAGACAGCTCTACCTATACGCTTTCCTTTACCGGTATGGGTGCTATGCAAGACTTCCCCTCAGCGACCGATGCGCCGTGGAGTGCAAGCTACGGAAACACTATCACCAACGCAACTATTGGCGATGGGGTGACTAATATCGGCGCGTATGCCCTCGGCTTGGAAAACCTTGCCAATGTCAAGGGGGGCAAAGCCCTTGCCACGGTCGGGAACAACGCCTTTGAAGGGGCAGCCAATCTCGTTGCTCTCGATCTGACGGGCTGTACGCTGGTGAACGTATACCAAGATTCTTTTGGCAGCCAGGCTGCCTCCATCAGCACCCAGCGCACGGTGTATGTAAGTGACTCTCCGAGCGCAGCAGCGATGACCGCCTTTACGTCGGATGCGAGGTCGAAGACCGCCGTCGCCGTCGTGAATGGCGGAGGGTTTGCTGCAGGCACCATCTTTGAAAATGGCAGGCTGGCGACGCCTTCAAAGGAAGGCTTCGACTTTGTCACCTGGACGAGCGATCTCAACCTTATGCACCCTGAAACAACTTGGAGATCGATGGCCGAAGGGGCGACCTTCTATGCCAAGTTCGTGGCAACCGGGCCACCGATCGGCGAACCGACCGAATACCCCGGTCCCCAAGGCCTCGACCAAAAGGTGACGTTGCTTGATATAGACAAGCTTCCGGGCACGGTGGCCAAACATCCAGGCGTCCTCTTTTACGGCGAGGACAGTACGCACTACGATAACCGGATAGCGAAGCCCTACAACGGCAACAGTGACGTCGTTTTCGCCTTCAACATGGCACGGGGCGGCAACGCCAACGGCGGCGATGGCGCCTACCAGAAGTCATTCAGCCTCCCGTTTGTGAGCATCGTCGATGCCAATGGCACTACGGTAGCCTCGTACGATGACGGCAATGGCAAGCTCAAGCTATTCAGCACCGTATTCGACGGCGTTGATGGCAAGATGCAGGGTACTGCCATCTGGGCATTCCGTGTGGGTATCGAAAAAGGGATCTTGCCGGCGGGCTCCTATACCCTGAGGTTCGACAAAGGATTCGGTGCGAACAACGGCAAATCCTTCTTAGGAAAGAACGTCGATTTCCAGTTCACGGTTGAACGGCCGGAGGAGTACTCGTTCACCACTGTTGAGGAAAATGGATCACTGCGCATCATGGGCATCACGATAGACTCCAGCGCCTCTTACCCGCTGGATGTCGTAATCCCCGCATCCATAGAGGGGAAGGCGGTGACGGCCGTTTCCGATAACGCATTCAACGGTATCGACTTGATCAAGTCGGTCACGGTTCCGGCAAGCGTGGCCTCAGTGGGCAGCGGCGCATTCTCAAACATGCCGAAGCTCGAATGGGTCAAGGTGCTCAGCACCTCGCCTACCACCCCGACATGGGGAAGCGGCATGTTCCTCAATTCAGGCCTTTTGGCTACGATTTACGGGTATCCGAGCGCAATCACGGTAGTGGACCTTGCAGCCGCCTATGCCTCGTCAGGCGTGGTTTTCCATTCGCTTGAAGACGGCCTGTATGTAAACGGCATCGCGGTTACGGACGGCGGATCGGTGACCCTTGCGGCATCCAAGCCCGAGGCAAAAGTCGGCATCTTCCGTGGCGGCAATGATGTCACCTCCGAATACCGTGGGTTCATCTCCAACACGAATGCGGTGTCGCACCCAAGTACGGCCTCCCATGAATGGCATACGCTTACCGGGAAAGCAAACGGGCAGGTTGATCTCGCTATCCGTGAGAACGGCGGACAGGATTTCGCCACCTTGAAGCTTGTCTGTACCGGTTTTCCGGCGGATGCCTCGACGGCTCGCACCCCGCTTACGGGATTCCA
This sequence comes from Raoultibacter sp., assembly GCA_031549175.1. Classification (GTDB taxonomy): domain Bacteria; phylum Actinomycetota; class Coriobacteriia; order Coriobacteriales; family Eggerthellaceae; genus WRIS01. Next base: position 11,651 of record JAVBQH010000045.1, on the reverse strand, counting down.
GGGCAACGGGGCAACCATCGCCTTGATCGGTGCGGGGGCCGTTGAAACCATCGCCTTCGACGAGCGGAAAACGGCCTACGACAACTACATCGTCGACCCGGTCGACATCGAAGGGACGATGTTCACGTTTTCCATAGCCGGCCCGGGCAATGCTTGGGATTACAGCCGATGGGATTGGAACGATTGGACGACCAATCATCTGAACAGCTATATTACCTTACGTGATGCAGAAACCGGCCAGACGGTCGCCTCCATCGGGAACGGCTTGTTCTGGATCACCTTGACCGATGCCAACGCCCTCACGCTTGGCGTCGATTCAGGCCTGTTGGATGCAGGAAAAAGTTACACGCTGGTCGCTGGGAAGGAAGTGACCGGGCATAACGTTGCTGCAGCATTGCAAAACGACGTCCAGTGGACCTTTGTCGCCCAAGAGGCCGATATCGCGGATGCCGTCTTCGCCGATATCGCAGACCAGAACTACACCGGCTCTGCGATAAGCCCTGAAATCTCAGCATCGAGGACCATACCGGAAATCAAGCTTTGGGATGAATCGACCGAGTCGGCTACCACCACGCCGGCCGGATCGCAGGCCTTGGTGCTTGATACCGACTACCGCGTCTCCTATGCGCACAATACCGACATGGGCACAGCCACCGTTACCGCAACCGGGACAGGAAGGTATACGGGCACCAAAGTGCTGCATTTCACCATCAAGGCAGAAGAGCTTGACCTGAGCGCCCTCGACGCCTCCATCGCCTCTGCCGAACAGGACGCAGCCGCCACCGCCGTAAGCGCGACGGGCAAGGATGTGGCCGATGGGGCTTCGTATGTGTCGCCTGAGGACCGGCAAGCCCTCGATGCAGCCATAGCCCAGGCGAAGCTTGCCGCGGGGAAGCCAGGCCTTACGAGTTCGGAATTGGCAACGGCACAAGCGGCGATCGACGGGGCGTACGCGGATTTCAGCGCCGCAAAGAAGACCGCCTCGGTAGACCGTGTGACTCTTGGAACAGCAATTACAGCTGCCGAACAGGCTCTTCAATCGGTGGTTGAAAGCGCCGACGGAAGCGACGTCGCCCCAGGTAGTGATTGGGCGACACCTGCCCAGATCGCCGCATTGCAACAGGCAATCGATGTCGCAAAGGCGGTCGAGGGCAACATCATTGCCACGCAGAACATGGTCGATGGCGCCACGGCGACCCTTTCAGCGGCAACCGATGGCTTCAACAGTGAGAAGAACACCTCGAATCCTACCAAGATCGGGCTGAATGCCGATATCGCCGCAGCAACTGCGGCGGTAGGCACCATGACGGTCTCGGTTGACGGCAGGGACGTGCCCCATGGCTCAAGCTGGGCGGCACCTTCCGCGAAAAGCACGATGCAGCAAGCCATCGCAGAAGCCCAGGCGGTTGTCGATGACCCGGATGCGACACAGGCGGAGATCGACGCCGCCCGGACAGCGCTCGCGCAGGCGAAGGCCGCGTTCGACGCCGCCTCCCAGACTGCCATGGTAAATACAGCAGCTCTGGCGGCATCCTATACAGCCGCCTTGGCAAATTGGAGGGATACGCCGATAAGCACCGACGGTGCAAATGTATACACGGACGACTCCTGGGTAAGCCAGAACGCCTCGGACACCTTCAGCCAAGCCCTTGCTGCGGCGCAGACTGCTCTGACCGACCCGGTGCGGACTCAGAACAGCATAGACGCAGCACTTTCAACGCTTGCTTCCGCAGAACAGGCGTTCAATGCCTCCAAGCAGCCCGGCCTGCTTGCAGACCCGCGGAGTTTGAGCGCTGCGGTCGATGCTGCAAAAGCCGCCCTTGCGTCAGTCATGGTCGACACCGATGCGGCAAACGTTTTGCAGGGAGTGGCCTGGGTCACCCAAGAGTCCTACGACGCCATGCAAAAAGCCGTCGAAAAGGCCCAGGCGGTCTTGAGCGATCCTCTGGCGACCCAAGCTGATTTTGACCAGGCTTTGTCAGACCTTGCGGAGGCCTCAGGTATCTTCGAGGCATCCAAGCAGGCAGGCATGCAAACGTCTGGTTCCGCCGTTGCCGACAATACGGGGTCTGGCACCCCTTCAGGAACCGCCCAAGGCGGGCAGGGCTCCACCTATCTTGCCGGTACCGGTGATGGGACAACGCCCGTCCTTCCGCTTGTTGCCTTGGCAACGGCATCGCTTGCCGGGCTTTGCGTGGCAACCAGAGTGAGAAACCGTAGGAAGAAGTAACCCGGCAAGCAGGGGGGGTGCTCCCACGAGTACCCCCCTCGAAGGCAGTGAGAAAGGAGGCCGGAGATGCGGCGTGTTGTACGAGCCGGCTTCTCAGAGAGGCAGGCTTTGGAGAAGGGGCGGCCTATCGAGAGGGCGCATAAACCGTATCATGTCAAAAGATGGCTGTCGCCTCTCATGCTGGCAGCCCTTTTCTGCTGTCTTTGCCTGCTTGGGATCTGTTGCGTAACGGACGAGGCGTATGCCGACCTGAACTCCATATCACCCGTCCCCGGCCAGGCTGAGGATATTTCAGGGGACTACGTGCTTTCCTTCAGCAACAATGTGGCGGCCAACAGCGTGTTCGGTTACAACCAAGGATGTATCACCTTGTCCGGAGGCCCGGGGACGTGCACGGTCAGCCGTACCTATGTGGGGGAAGCCCCTACAGATACAAACCCCGATTCCGAATTCCGCCGCCAGAAGCTTTATGTCCGTTTATCAGGGTTGAGCTACAGCACCACTTACACCCTTACCATTTCAGGCATCAGAACCCAGGGAGGGAACACGTTCGGTACCTCGCAATTCGTCTTCAGAACCATGCCGGACCAGAATCCGCCGCCAAAGGAGGAACCCCTGACCCCCGCAAACCCTGATACCGCGCTCATCGGCGGCGGAGGGAACGGCGGCCAGGGCGGGGATGCCACCTATGGTGTCGGCGGGGGAGGAACCGGGACAGAGGTACCTGACGTGAGCAAGGCCGCTGGCACAGGCGGGGGCGGTGTCTACACCCTCGGGGAGCCGGGCTTGAGGCCCGGCAGGGCGGTTGAACCGCAGGAGAGCAAGGTCCTTTCGATACCCGTGCAGCTCGTGATCGTCCTCGGCTCATTGATCGCAGGCGTGCTTGTGTACGCGATGGTAAAGAGGAAGGTGGCTTGGAATAGGAGGCTGAAGGCATAACGGGCTTTGCCATCGGCGTTCCAAGGCGGCGCTACAGACAAAGCTTTCAATCCACACGCGCCCATATGCATAGCCGGGTATACGAGCGTTATAATATATATAATATAGAATAGTCTTAAATAAATATAATAATGAGAAGTAGCAATTCCATGTACGTAGACGAGAGAACACATGCAAAATAACGAAACGGCCGACGTCGCCATCATCGGAGCGGGGATACTCGGCTGCATGGTCGCGCGCGAACTTACGCGGTATCGTTGCGACGTCTTGGTCCTTGAGGCCTTTTCAGACGTCGGCGAAGGTGCAACAAAGGCAAACAGCGGCATCATCCATACCGGTTTCCATGCGCGTGGCGGCAGTCTGAAGGGCGTCAGCTGCGTAAAAGGCAACGGGCTCTACAAGACGATAGTGGAAGAGCTCGATGTCCCCTTCAAGCGTACGGGGGGGCTCTACGTCTCTTTCCATGCGGAAGGGCTTGAGAAGCTCAAAGAAAAACAGGAGCGGGCCGCACAGAGCGGTGCAGGAAGGCTTGAGATCGTCTCCGGCAGGGAAGCCCTTGTGTGGGAACCCCGCCTGTCCCCAAAGACCCAGGCTGCTATGGTTGCCCCCAGCACCGGAGTCATCTCCCCGTTCGACCTCGTGCAGTCATGCGCCCGAAACATCGTTTCAAATGGCGTCGAGATCAGATTCGACGCCGAAGTAGAGTCCATCGAAAAGTGCCAAGGCATGTGGAGGCTGATTGCCACGGATGGCAGGCAGTTCCTTACCCGATTCGTCGTCAATGCTGCCGGAGGGATGGCGGCTGTGCTCGATGCAAAGGTGCATCCCGCTGATATAATCGTGCGTCCCCGCCGTGGCCAGTACCTTGTCTTCGACAAGCAGGACGCTTCAGCCGATGGCAAACAGCCGGTGAAGCACGTGTTGTTCCAAGCTCAGGAATCAGACGAAGGCGGGACCCTGCTTGCACCGACGGTCGATGGCAACATCCTCGTGGGGCCTACCAGCGAGAACATCCGCGCCTTCCATATGAACGAGACGACGGCCGTAGGCCTTGCCCATGTAGAGCGGGTGGCGCAGAAGCTGATCCCTGATATCGAGTTGGGGAATATCATCACGAATTTCGCAGGTGTTAGGGCGAATATCTCAAACATTGAGAAAGAGCAGAAAGACTTCGTGGTACGGGCGTCTGCCTCAGGATTCGTCAGCATGCTCGGAATAAAGAACCCCGGGATGACCAGCTCTCCCTACCTTGCCAAGCTCGTCGTCGAGATCCTAGAGAAAGAGGGCTTGGCTTTGGAGGACAACCCCCGCTTTGACCCGCGTGCGCAGAAAGGGCACATGCGCCCCTTCGTGCGGCGCTCATCTGAAGACCAGCGGGCGATGATCGCGCACGGCCGCAGTTACGGCCATGTTGTGTGCCGTTGCGAGCATATCACCGAAGGAGACGTGCGGGCATGTCTGCAGGAGGCAGTGCCGCCGCGTACCCTTGATGGCGTCAAACGGCGCCTCCGTGTCGGTATGGGCAGATGCCAGGGAGGATTCTGCACGCCCCGGATCATTGAGATCATGGCGCGAGAGCTTGGCTGCAAACCAGAGGACATCCTCAAAAGCGAGCAAGGTGGTCGTACGGTGAAAAGGGCGGTGAAATGACCATGGCCAAAGCAACCGTCCCTGCTGCTTCCTACTTCGAAAAGGAAACGAACAAAGCAACGCAAAGCCACCCGCTGTATAAGGACGCATATGACCTTGTGGTGATCGGAGGCGGATCATCAGGCTTGGCTGCAGCGTACGCCGCCTCTGCAAGCGGTGTCGAGAATCTGCTCATTATCGAACGGGAGCACTACCTCGGAGGCGTGCTGCCGCAATGCGTTCACGACGGGTTCGGGCTCCATCTCTACAAACAGAGCCTGACGGGTCCAGAATATGCCCAAAAATGGATTGACCTCGTGTCGTCCGCCCAGATTGAGCGGGCACTAGAATCAACGGTTGTGGATACGCGTCACGATGAGGCTACGGGGCTTTTCCACGTAGATGTCATCGGTGCTGCCTTCAGGGGCTTCGCCACGCTTGTATGCAGGAGCCTCATCTGTGCAACCGGCTGCCGTGAGCGCACGAGGGGTTCACTGAGGATCCCTGGTGGAAGGCCGGCCGGGCTGGTGACCGCAGGCACTGCGCAATACATGGTTAACGTCGCGAACCAGCTTCCTGGAGACAAGGTGGTCATACTCGGTTCGGGCGATATCGGCCTGATCATGGCGCGCCGCATGGTACTCGAAGGCACCGAAGTACGGATGGTGCTCGGACAGGAGGCGACCGGCCTCGTACGCAACCACATACGCTGCATCAAGGACTTCGACATACCCATACGCTTCGGCTGGGGCATCGTGAGCATACACGGCTACGGCCAGCTACAGGGGTTGACCATAGCCCCGATCCTCGAAGACGGCAGCTATGACCTCGCAAGAAAAGAATATCTACGCTGCAACGTGCTGTTCATTGCCTGCGGGCTGATCCCTGAGAGGGAGGCACTTAAATCCTTAGGAGCGCCGGAGCAGGTGTCGGGGCTTTACCTGTGCGGAAATGCGAAAGCGCCGCATGATTTGGTTGATCAGGTCACGCAGGAGGGGCTTGCTGCCGGGTTCGATGCTGCCTGCTACATTTTCAACAGACGGGGAGAGGAGGAGCCTTCGCTTCCCTCTGAACTGATCGAGTTGACAGGTATAACCATCGAGGAGCCCAAAGGCAAGATCGGCGACTTCGATACCGCAGACATCGAGGGCGGCCGCCTCTTCGTCTGCACCGTCTGTCCGAAAGGCTGCGTTGTCAGGCTGGATGATTCAGGTTCCCTCGTCGGGCATAGCTGTCCGCGCGGTCGGGAGTATGCAGAAAATGAGGCAAAGCGTCCGACAAGGATGTTTACGGGAACCGTGAAGATAAAGGGCAGGGGGAAGCCGTCACACAGCGCAGCCGCTGCCTCCCCAACGAGCACGAAGAGGCTTCTGTCGGTACGCACCTCAAAAGAGGTGCCGAAACAAATGCTTGTCGAGATTGCAAAGGCCTGCAGGAAAATCCATATAAGCACATCAGTCCAACGGGGCGAGGCTCTTGCTCGAAACATCGCTGGTACCGACGCAGACCTCATCGCCACAAGCGATTATTGCGCAGGTTGATTGCTCTGAGCGCGAAGGTTGAAATACGGAAGAAGCGCCTGGCCCCGAAACTGGTGGCCATTGCAGTCCTACCCTTTATCATTGGGTTCATCGCCTTGTTCTGCGGCCGCTATCCGCTTTCGATACCCGAGGTTGTCTCGTCGCTTGTCTCGTTCGCCTTGCCAGGCGCCCTCGGGGGAGTCCTCCCGTTCGCTTTCCCTGAAGCCGTCAGATCTCTGTTTGCTTTCGCACTGCCGGGGAATATCCCTTCCGATGTGTATTCGCTGGTGATCACCATCAGGCTGCCGCGCGTTTTGGCGGCGCTTGCGGTCGGGGCGGCGCTCGCTGCCTCCGGTGCCGCCTTCCAAGGCGTATTCCGCAACCCCCTGGTCAATCCCGGCCTCCTAGGTGTCTCAAATGGCGCCGGCTTCGGAGCGGCGCTTGCCATCGTGCTCTTTGGCGGCGGCCTGCTCATCTACCCTTCGGCATTTATCTTCGGGATCATCGCAGTCTTTGCAAGTTATTGGATCGCCCGTGTCTATAAAAGCACGCCGACGATCATGCTCATTCTCGGCGGCACCATAGTCTCGAGTGTCTTTGCCGCCCTGGTTTCGCTCATGAAATACGTCGCCGATCCCGGAACCCAGCTGCCCTCCATCGTGTACTGGCTTATGGGGAGCCTGGCCTCGGTCGACTTCAGCGACTTCTGGGCGGTTGCCATCATTGCGCTCGGAGGCCTTATCCTTGCCTTGTGCTCATGGCGCATCGACGTGCTTTCCATGGGCGACAAGGAGGCGCGCTCCCTCGGCCTCGAGGTGAACCGCAATAAGGCCTTGATCATCGGCGGCGCGACCCTTGCAACGGCAGGCGCGGTATGCCTTGCCGGTGTCGTGGGCTGGGTCGGGCTTATCATTCCCCATATCGGACGGATGGTTGTCGGAAGCACCAACCGCATCCTCATCCCCGTCTCCATGGCGCTCGGTGGCGCATTCCTTGTGGTGGTCGACACCTGCGCCCGGTGCCTTTGGGCAAGCGAGGTGCCGCTCGGCATATTGACGGCACTCATCGGCGCTCCCTTCTTCGTATATCTGCTGAAGAGGACTAAGGGGAGGGATTGGTGATGGATGCCGTCATGCTAAAAGCGGATGCGGTGCAGTTCTCCTGGGGGGACAACCATGTGTTGCGTGATTTTTCGATCGAGGTCACTTCAGGTGAGGCCGTGTGCCTGATGGGTGTCAATGGCTGTGGTAAGTCGACCTTCCTCGATTGTGCCTTGGGCGAGCATTCGCCCTCAGGGGGGAGCATCTTGGTGCAAGGCGCGGAGATCACCCAACTGAAGGCACATGAGCGGGCAAAGCTTTTATCCTACGTCCCGCAGCTGCATGACCGGACCTTCCCCTATACCGTCGAGCATATCGTCTTGATGGGTCGCACGGTATACCAGTCCGGATTCGGGGTGCCCGATGACGACGACCGGGCGCGGGCGCAGGTTGCCTTGGCAACCTGCGGTATTGAACATCTATCCCAACGCACCTGCACCACGCTTTCGGGCGGCGAGATGCAAATGGTCCTGCTTGCCCGTGCCCTCGTCCAGGATACGCCCCTCATCCTGCTCGACGAGCCTACCGCGCACCTCGACTTCAAGAATGAACTGCTGTTCTTGGAGACTATCGAGCGACTGGTTGACGTCAGCGATGTGTCGGTGCTTATGGCGACACATGCTCCCAACCAGGTCTTCCACCTGTCTGCTGCGGGGCTGGATGTACGGGTTGCCCTGATGGCGCAGGGGGCGGTGGCCGAGTTCGGCCCACCGGAAGAGGTGCTCACTCCTGAAAACCTCGAACGTTACTTCGGCGTTCGGGCGTGCATGATGTTTTCGGCAGAGGCTGCCATGGCGCAGCCCTGTTGTGAAGAGAACGAGCTGGTGAAGAACTTGCGTCAGATCGTCCCTATGAGAGTACTTGAGAACCAGAAAGGAAAGGATACGGCATGACGACTCAGAAACGGGGCGCGAGATCGATATTCGCCTCAGCCCTTGTGGGATTACTGATCGTAGTGGTATGTGCTGGAGGGATATCGCTTTTAAGTGGAACTGACCTTCTCGAGGCGAAAGGCGGGCAAGCCTCGAACCCAGGATCCACCAGGACAGTGAACGATTCGGTTGGGCGCCAGGTTGCCGTCCCCGAAAAACCCCAGCATATAGCGGCTCTCGATGCCTTCTCAGGAAACGTATGCGTCATGGTAGGGGCGGGTGAGCGCCTGATGGGCGCTCCAGGTGGGGTCATGTCGAACACCCTGCTGCAGCGGCTGTATCCCGGATTGTCGGGCGTCGAACAGCTTTCAGGCAACAGCGTCAACATCGAGACCCTGATCGCGGCCAAAGTCGACGTCGCACTTGTCCGAAAAAGCCTTTACGAGGCCAGTGACGAAATGGCGAAGCTCGACAAAATGAAGATCCCCTATGTGGTGGTCGACTATGAAAACGTTGACGACCAGATTAAAGCGATAGAACTGGTCGGGACCGTCTGCGGGAAGGACTCAGACGAAAAGACGGCCAAGTTGACCGACTACTACCGCGATACCGTTGCCTTGGTGGAAGGCAAGACAGCCCAAATCCCTGAAGGGGGACGGGTTTCTGTCTACCACTCCATCAACGACCCGCTTCTCACCGACGGGGCCGGATCACTCGGTGCCGATTGGATTACCAGGACAGGGGCGGTGAATGTCTCTGCGACCATTCAAAGCACGGGCGCTATGGGCGACTATACCGCCACGCTCGAGCAGGTGTATGTCTGGGTCCCTGATGCGATCATTTGCAACACCGCCGATGCTGCACAGACCATCCGATCGAATGCGCAGTGGGCGGGCTTGAAGGCGGTCTCTTCCGAAAGCGTCTACAACATGCCGGTATCAGCAGGCCGATGGGGGCAGCGGGGCGACCCGGAGACGTTTTTGGGAATGCTCTGGCTGGGTAAGACCATCTACCCCGAACTTTATAGTGACATCGACTTGAAGACAACGGTCGTCTCATATTACAAGGATGTGCTCGGGCTTGATATCGATGACGCGACCTATGATGCGATCATTTCCGGAGAAGGCCTGCGCACCCAAGGATCGGGCAGAGGGGAAGGATCAGGGGGTGGAAAATGATAGGCGAAGTTCCTTTCCCGAATGAGATTGGCGTAGAGGAGGAGCCTTGCGAGAGGCTCAGGCATGCGTTCGTCGTCGTCGGCATCGACGATACCGACGACATAAGCAAGGAGACCTCGACCGGTAGCATTGCAAGCAGCATCGCTGAGGCGGCGGGCGCCATGGGAGGCAACTTGCGACTTGGCATAACCCGTCATCAGCTGCTTTTAAGCGACGAGGTTCCCTACACCTCGCATAACTCCTCCATGGTATTCGAGGCTTTCCTGCCCTACGACCATGTCTCCCTCTTTTGCCGCACGGCTGAATCCATCATAGAAGACCAACGGGCGCCCTCCTCGAACCCGGGGCTGTGCCTTGCCGTACTCGACCCCGACCATGACCGCCCCGAGTTTTCACGTGAACTGAGGGCACTCGTTGAATTCGGCGAGAAGGCGAAGTCTGTGTTTTGCCCGACCACGGAAGCCTATGGCCTCGCGGAAGGCATCTCGTGGCTGACCCTCAAATCATGCGGCGGCAATGAGTCGGGTGTGGTCGGAGCGCTTGCCGGAGTGGGCCTGCGTATGGGAGGCAACGACGGTCGCTTCAGGGGCAAAAAGAGCCTATCCGATCTGAGACAGACAGGTGCCATGGCAACGATCGGGTCGGTCGTGCGCGGCTTGGAGGCCGCCGTGAAAGGCCCGATCGCCGCCATCGACACCAGTGGGTCCTTGCTTGACCACAAGACCCCCTTCTCGTGCTCCGATGAGGTGAAGTTTGTCCTGCACAACGCTGCTATGACCATAGTATGTGCCGTCGAGGGCGGAATAGCATACCCGTTTTCGAAGGAGGCTCTCGGTGAGATCGACAACGGCCTTGGATCTTGGAAGGGTATCTGCGATGCCTTCGAATGGGACAACGATTGCGAGGAGTGTGCTGGCAATGAGAAGGGCTGCCTGAATTGCCTGTACAGGCGTTGGGTGGCGCACGGTTTCCGGTGCATCAAGGAAGACAATGAGAACGTGCTGATCGCACAGATGGAAGGATAGTACCCCTATGGATTTCCTCAACCAATTCCAATTCAACAACGCCATGCATGCGGTTTCGCAGGGCCTGCTGATCCCCACCGTCATCTGCCTGCTGTTGTTGATCGTGTATTCGATCTACACCATCGGGTCATTTGTGGTCGAGTTCGTGGTGGAGCGGCGCCATTACCGGGTAGAGGTGCCGAAGCTCATAGCCAAACTTCAAGAAGCCCCTTATGGGGATTTGAAAGGAGTGATAGGGGGCAGCGGTCTTCTCGGCTCGCAAAGGCAAAGGCTCTGCGAGCTGGTCGATTACCTCTATCTGCCCGAGGATTCGCGTGTCGAGGTGGCGAAGCGCCTGCTTGCAGATGAGAGCGGCGTATACCAGAAGGAGCTGGAGAGGACCGACTCGGCATCCAAAGTGGGGCCCATGCTCGGCCTGATGGGGACTTTGATTCCCTTGGGGCCTGGCCTTATCGCATTGTCATCGGGCGATTTGGATACTCTGGGCACCTCGCTCCTCGTTGCCTTCGACACGACGGTCGCCGGTTTGACAGTCGCCGTAGTATGTTTCCTGGTTTCGAAGGTACGCCGCCGCTGGTACGGCGATTACCTGGTCAGCATGGAAAGCGCCATGAATACCATCCTTGAGAAGGGCGAGCGCTTGCACACGGAGGGCTTCGAGTTCGACGGGCCGCGCAGTGGTGTACGGGGGGAGTCTTTTGAAACCATGCCCAAAGAGTATGTTAAGGCACCCGCGCTTAAACCCAAGCGGGAACAAGCCGCGCTGCATGCGATCAAGGAGGCCGACCATGGCAAGGCATAGCCTGACGGCATCGAAGCTCAACTCAACGGCGCCCCTTGGCGGCGCCGAGGATCCGATGGGGTCTTTGGGAAATCTCATGGACGTCATGCTCGTCTTCGCCTGCGGGTTGATCCTTGCGTTGATCGCCCATTGGGGGGTCGACGTCGCCGGCACCTCAGCCTCGCTCGACAACGCGAAAATCCAGCCGATCGACGGCGAGTTGAAGGAGGCTGCATCGGGCATCTCAACGGGTGACGACACCTACAAGGATCTCGGTAAAGTCTACCTTGACGAAGAGACCGGCCAGCTCTACGTAGTATCCCCTTAAAAACGTTCATGCCCCCCGTGCACACCGCGGGTTCCCGCGCGGTGGTATG
>JAVBQH010000010.1:0-11459 GCA_031549175.1 Raoultibacter sp. | reverse complement strand
CCCCCATCCCCCTTTTCCCCCGGCTTTTTTCTCCCTTTTTTTTTCTAAAACACACACCCCGCGGGGGGGGGGCGCCATAAACCCCCCCCCACGCCTCCCCGCTTCATGATGCAACCGAATGATAATGGTGTATTCGCCCGTCTGTGCGGTAAATCCTTTTTACCAGCCCCAATCTCAAAGTGCAAACATGCTGGTTTCTCTTTCTATATGCTCTCCTAGCGATTGATGGCTCGACGATGCCCAGCCTGCACAACGCCGCATGTATTTCACCGAATACATAGGAATCGGTGGCAGTTACATCCCTTTGATTTCTCGTTGGGCCTTCTTGCTCAATGAGAGGAGCAGTGTCTCATACGAGGCGCCCACCATGCTGGCCAAAGTCTCGCGCGGTACCGCCCCATCCAAATATACCGAGCTCCAATGTACTTTGTTCATATAATAGCCCGCTACGATGTCCTCGTATTCTTGGCGCATCATGGCGCTATAGCCAGGATCAAGCTTGAGGGTGATAAGGGGGCGCCCGTTCGTATCGTTTACGCCGATGAAGGCATACATCTTGTTTCTCAGCATATATTTGTATGCCTGCCATGCAGGTTGAAACTCCTTTTCGGTAGAAGGTAGCTTCATCAGGCATTCGTCAAGCCATCGGTAGTTTTTCATAAGGCCTTCCGGCCACGGTGTTGTGCTGCTTGCTAATTCTGCCATCGTGCAATTCCTTCTCTTAGGCCACTGCCTACCCGCGAGGCGTATGCCGTAATGATAGCGCATGGGGCGCGTCAAGGGGAGCTTTGAACATCAAGCGCGTACGTGAAAATACGAAGCTCGGGAACAGCCTGTTTCAAGACCATAAGTTTGGTAGAATACTCAGATACGAATAGGGGCTGCAGCCGGGCTGCAACCTGCCTATTTAAGAGGCGGCCGTCGACCTTGGCGGAACCAGGTGGGAGGTTTATCCGTGATAGAGATGAAGACTGCATACACGCTGGAAGTGGATGACGGGGAATACGCCCTTGAAGAGATACTCACGCAGCTTGGCCTGCCCCACAGCCAACGTGCCTTCTCGGCGGGCATCATGATGTTCCACCCGGACTATGCAGAGACGGGCACCGCGCAAAAGATTGCCGAAGAACTGCCCTTCGATGTGGTCGGCTGCACCACCATGGCGAACATGACTCCCGACATGGATGATTCGCTCCTGCTGTCCGTCTCGCTATATACGAGCGACGACGTGCGGTTCTCAACGTTTCTGGTCGAAGACCCCCAAAACTCGGAATCGATAGAAAAGGCCTATGGGGAAGCCAAGGCTGAAGGCAAGCCGGGTCTCATCACCGCCTTCGTCTCCCAAAAGATACCTGTCTCGATTGAGGAGGTTTTGGGGAACATGGACAAGGCGACGGGCAACGCGCCGATCTTCGGGCTCTGCTCCGTCGACCATACCTCTGACCTGTCGGCGTGCTGCGTCATCTGCAATGGCAAGACTTCCGACACGGCTACGGCGGCCTTGGCGTTTTGGGGCGACGTCGACCCCGTCTTCTGCTACTCCGAATTAAACGAAGTCTCGACTAGGAATAAGAAGGCCTATATCACCAAATCCGATGGTAGGGAGATCATAGAGGTCAACGATATGTCTTTTGGGGAATACCTCCATTTCGTAGGCTTTTCAAAACAGCCAAGCGTAGAAGAGCTCGGAGGCATTCCGCTGCTGATCGACTACTGCGACGGAACCGCCCCCGTGGCCTGCGGTTTGCAGGGCTTGACCGAGGACGGTCACGGCATTGTCAGCATCATCGTGCCCGAGGGGGCTACGATAGGGATCGGCACCGTAGAGCGAAGAGACGTCCTCCGCTTGACCGAGGACACGCTGAAACAGGTGATCGGATCGAAGGGGTGCCGAAGCCTGATCCTGTTCCCCTGTGTGTCCCATTACCTCGTGCTCAACACCCTCACCCAGGACCAAAAGGAGATCATCGCCGAGCTCACCGAAGGCAGGGTGCCTTATCACCTGGCCTATGCGGGCGGCGAGATCTGCCCTGCATACGACAGCGACGGCGTTTTGCACAACCGCTTCCACAACTATACCTTCGTCGCCTGCGCGCTGTGACGGCCGAGGCCATCCTGACGCCTCCCGGCAAACCGTCCGCTGCTGCCTCTTGAGGCAGGCGGAGGTCCGTGCGGGCAAAGTAACAGCTTGGCCAGAATCGCGCCTTACCGAGCCAGGGGGGCGCATGGAGGTATAAGGTGGGGGAGATTGCAAAGCACGCGCTTTTCTTGAAGGAGGGCGGCAGGGCAGAGAATCTGCACCAAACCCTTTGCCGTAACGGAGGAAAACATGGCTGATCGATATGAGCCGGGGAGCGAGACGAACAGGGTAGGCGGGCGGGGCAACACGCCGCCTCCTGAGGGGGTTTCGGGTATGCGGCGTTTGAGGACCTTGAGCATCATCGCCTTCGTCTGTGCGGCGATCTTCTTCTTGCTGACCTTGATGGGCCTGCCTACGACGCTCTATGCGGGCTTCAACGGCCTGGCTTCCCTCGTCGCAGGCTTTGTCCTGGTGGCCTCATGCCTCATCATGGGCATCCTCGGCATCAGGGCGGTGGGGTCTAAGGAGGCCTTCTCGAGGCTCGCCCGAACCATGATCCGGGTCGGCTATGTCGTCACCATTGTCAACGCGGTGATATTGGTGTGGTGCTTCGCCATCAAGGCGCCGCTCACCACCACCGCATTCCTCGGGGCCTTCCTGCCCTTCGTGATGACGTTTCTGGCCAGGCAGGAATGGCTGCGCGTCAAACGCGAGGAGGAAGAGAGGGGCAACAGGCCTCGATAAGGATCTGAGCTGCGGCCCTCACCAGCATGTCAATTGTCGACGGAGTCTTTGAAGGGGAGTACGTGGCGATCCCGGACGCCCTAAAGCCGTTCTTTTGTAGCGGAGGCGACCCACTCGTAAAAATCAAGGATCGAGCTCTTCTTGTTTTCCGAACGGAAGGCCGCGTAGGCAAGCTGGAAGGCTTCGTTCCAGCCTTTGGCGTCTTCGTGTGTGTGCGGGTCTCTATTACCCAATTGAACCATCTCTAAAGCGTCAGCGCCCATCATGATGAACCCTTTCAGTGCTTTTTACTGTGATTATGATGCGTTTGCACATTGATCGTGCAGTGCCTCGTCGGTATCCTTTGAGGCACGCGGATTACGGTAGGTTTCATACATAATACCAGGAGATAAGCGTGTATTTTGATTTTGTCGCAATTCCGTTGCTTTTCTGTTGGGTTGGGAGGAGGGGGACGTCCGGTCAAAAACCGGAATTGTGTTCCTGGATTCTTCTTTCATAATCAACGGGTATGTGAGATAATTTTTTGCTGTGCGTTTATGTAATTACGCCAGGCTCAAGAAGAGTATTTTTTGCCATGTCGGCGCAGGAAACCAGGCCGGATGGCGGTCAGTAAAAAATGGAGGATATGTTTGTGGAAACAAAAGTCGAGGTCTTAAGTGACAGCAAAGTGAAGTTGACGGTAACCATCGATGCGAAGGAAGTTGATCAACGCATCGCGAAGACCTATAAAGACTTTGCCTACAAGTACAATTTCCCCGGGTTCCGCAAAGGGAAGGCCCCGCGCCCGGTGATCGACAACGCCTTGGGTGCCGGCGGGGTTTTGGCTACCGTAACCGACGACCTGGTGAGCGAAACCTATCCCCACGCCGTGGACGAAGGGGGCATCCATCCTGTCGCAAAGCCCGAGATCGAAGAGATCAAAGAGGCGGTCGAAAACGGCAAGCCCTTCAGCTATGTCGCCGTCGTCTCGGTCCTCCCAGAATATGAGCTGAGCAACTACGACCCTGTGGAAATCGAGCTTCCTGGGGAAGCTGCCACTGAAATGGAAATCGTCCAGCAGATTGACGCGCTGCGCGAGCACTACTATGAATATGAAGAGGCCCCGGCCGACACCGCGCTTGCGGAAGGAGGCCATGCCGACCTTGCCATGGAGGCATCCGACGACAAGGGCGAGCGCATCGAAGCAGCGTGCACGACAAGCCGCCTCTATAGCCTGGGCTCGGGCTTCTACCCCCCCGAGTTCGACGAACAGTTGGTCGGCCTGAAGAAGGGCGACAAGAAGAGCTTCGACCTCGATACCAAGGACTCATTGTTCGTAGGCCTGGCTGACGTGCTCGACAAGACCGAGACGATCCATTTCGACATCGAAGTGAAAGCCGTAAAGGAAAAGACGCTCCCCGAGGTCACCGACGAATGGGCAAAGGAATCCCTTGGCTTCGAGGGTGTGGAAGACCTCCGCGACAGAATCCGCGAGAGCATCGACCAAAGCAAGGCGGACACGCTGCCGCGCCTCAAGGAAAACCAGTGCCTGATCGAGCTTGTCGACCGGTTCGAAGGCGAAGTGCCTGATGCTATGGTTGAGTCAACCGAGGCTGACCTTCTCCAGAACTTCTTCAAGCAGCTGCAGGCGCAAAACACCAGCCTCGATGCCTACCTGGCACAGCAAAACATCGACATAGACACCTTCAGGGGCGACATCAAGAACCAGGCCGCCGAGGTAACCAAGCAAGACCTCGCGCTCGATGCCTGGGCACGCCACAAGAAATACGAGATCACCGATCAGGACATAACGGAGGAATTCGAGCAGAGCGGGGCGGAAGACCCGAAGGCCCTTGAAAAGGACTGGCGTGAAAACGGGCAGCTCCATGTGTTGAAACAGAGTATGCTTCGTGTGCGTGCTATGAACGACGTCATGGACACCGCGATCATTGGCGAGCCAGGCTCAAAGCAGGCCAAGAAGGCTCCTGAGAAAAAGGCACCTGCAAAGAAAACCGCAGATAAAAAGGAAGACAAGCCTGCCCCGACCGAGGAAAAGGACGGCAAGGAAGCGGATCACCCTGACAAACCGGAGGAATAGCGGCAGCCTTTTTTGAATTTCGTTTGGATTTCCTCGCATTCTGACAACAGGCAGGGAACATAAGTAGAGACAATTCGGCAAACGTGTATTAGGATGTTCCTGTACAAAAAGGCATAAGAAGGACGCGCTTCAAGCGTTGTCAGAAACGAGGCAAAAATGGAATTCCAGAAGAGCACGGCAGCATTGATACCCTACGTAATCGAGCAGTCCCCGCGCGGTGAGCGGAGCTACGATATCTACTCACGCTTGCTCAACGACCGCATCATCTTTTTGGGTGAGGCCGTCGACGACCATGTGGCAAACTCGGTCATCGCACAGATGCTGCATCTAGAAAGCGCCGACCCTGAAAAGGACATCTCGCTCTACATCAACTCACCAGGCGGCTCGGTAACCGCTGGCCTGGCCATCCTCGACACCATGGACTATATCAAATGCGACGTCTCCACCATCTGCGTGGGACAGTGCGCGTCGATGGGCGCCGTGCTTCTCTCGGGCGGTGCGAAAGGCAAGCGCTATGCGTTGCCGAACTCCATGATACTGATCCATCAGCCCTCCGGCGGGGCCCAAGGGCAGCAAACAGAAATCGCAATCGTCGCGGACTTCATGCTGAAGACCCGCAAACGACTGAACAAGATCCTCGCAGAGAATACCGGGCAGTCGCTTGAGAAGATCCAAGAGGACACCGAGCGGGATAACTACATGACGGCGGAAGAGGCTTTGACCTACGGCCTGATCGACAAGATCACCACTGCGCGGTCGGTTCCGGAGACAAGCCAGAAGAGTGAATAATGACTGATTCAAGACAGGGTTCCGATTACCGGGGCGACCACGACGCGCGCGATATCACCTGTGCTTTCTGCGGCAAATCGCCCCAGCAGGTCACAGCTATGATCTCGGGGCCGAACGGTATATACATATGCGACGAATGCATCTCGGTGTGCGCTGATGCCATGATGCATGACCTGGGACTCAGCGTCCATGAAGACTATCCTTCCGAGGATAGGAAAGAGCGCCGGAGCCGTGGCTCGCATGCCCAGCAGGATACCGAAGAGCCGGATCCCGACGTCATCCTCGAGAACCTTCCTACCCCGCGAGAACTCTACGAAGAGCTTTCGGAGCATGTGGTCGGCCAAGAGGACGCAAAACGCGCGCTTTCGGTAGCGGTATACAACCACTATAAGCGCATAAGCATGAGCGGTGACTTCGACGAAGGCGATATCGAGCTCTCGAAAAGCAACATCCTGCTTCTAGGCCCGACCGGCTCAGGGAAGACCCTGCTCGCCCAAACCATGGCGCGCTCTCTGAAGGTTCCCTTCGCCATTGCGGATGCCACGACGCTGACCGAAGCCGGCTATGTCGGAGAGGACGTCGAGAACATCCTTTTGAAGCTGATCACCGCGGCAGATTTCAACATTCCGCGTGCCGAGATCGGAATCATCTACATCGACGAGATCGACAAGATCGCCCGCAAGGCCGAAAACCTCTCCATCACCCGCGACGTGTCGGGCGAGGGGGTTCAGCAGGCTTTGCTGAAGATCGTCGAGGGCACTGAGGCAAGCGTCCCGCCGCAGGGAGGCCGCAAGCATCCTCAGCAAGAGCTCATCCATATCGACACCACGAACATCCTGTTCATTTTGGGTGGCGCATTCGTCGGCCTTGCCGATATCGTCGCCCAGCGCGTGGGGAAGAGCGGACTCGGGTTCAACGTGGAACTGCCTGAAAGCAAGAAGGAGGCCGAGAGCGAGCTTCTCGCGAAGGTGCTTCCGGAAGACCTCAACAAGTATGGGATGATCCCCGAGTTCGTGGGTCGTATCCCTGTGATCACCTCGCTTTCAGAGCTGAGCGAGGAAGACTTGGTGCGCATCCTTACCGAGCCGAAGAACGCCCTGGTAAAGCAATACACAAGAATGTTCGAATTCGAAGACTCCCTGTTGGTGTTCGAGCCGGCGGCCTTGTCCGAGATAGCCCGCGAAGCGGTCGAGCACGGCACGGGTGCCCGTGGCCTCCGTTCGATATGCGAGCGTATCTTGCTCGACATCATGTACGAGCTTCCTGAAGAAGAGGGCAGGTCGAAGGTGGTCGTCCACGCAAGCGACGTCACGGGTGCGACGAAGCCCAAGATCGAGGTAGTGAAAGAGAACAAGCGCGTCCGCAAACAAAGCGCGTAGGCACTTGAGGGCAATATAAGGCGGGCGGACTCTCAAGGTTTCGCCCGCTTTTTTATGACAGGCAGGCCGTGTGAAAGGGCAGACCCCTTGTACGGCCTATGCACAAGCTGCGATACACCAAGGAAGAGTAGGGCATGGCTGAAGACCACAACACGGAAAACGAAAAGAAGAAGATCGACTTCGACTTTGCGGCGCACGAGAAGCCTTTTTTCGATGCCTGGATGCGGGGGGGCTACTTCGCCCGAGGGGCCGGGCACGGCGCCCATGCGAGCCAGACCTATTCGATCGTCATCCCGCCCCCTAACATCACCGGCGTGCTCCACATGGGCCATGCCCTGAACAACACCATCCAAGACACCTGCACGCGCCGTGCGCGGATGCAGGGTTACCGCACCCGGTGGATACTCGGGACCGACCACGCCGGGATCGCGACCCAGACCAAGGTGGACAAGAAGCTTGCGGACGAAGGGATATCCCGCCTTGAGATCGGGCGCGAGGCCTTTGTGGAAGCATGCTATGACTGGTACAAGGAATACGGCTCGACCATTGTGAACCAGCTGAAGGGCATGGGCTGCTCCTGTGATTATGACGACGAGCACTTCACGCTTGAGCCGGGGTACGTGAAGGCCGTCCGCAAGGTTTTTGTGGACTGGTATCACGACGACCTCATCTACCGCGGAAAACGCATCGTGAACTGGTGCCCCAGCTGTACGACGGCTATCGCCGATGATGAGGCGGAATACGTTGACGAGGCAGGCAAGCTCTGGTACTTGCGCTATCCTTTGGTCGAACCTGTTGACGGGCTCGAGTATATCGTGGTCGCCACCACGCGGCCGGAGACCATGTTGGGCGACAGCGGCGTGGCGGTAAGCCCCAAGGATGCCGAGAAGAAGAGGCTGGTCGGGAAGACCGTTCGCCTGCCCTTGGTGGACCGGGTGGTTCCCATCGTCTCAGACTTCGTGGTCGACCCGGAATTCGGCACGGGCTTCGTAAAGGTTACTCCTGCGCACGACCCCAACGACTATGCGATCGGGGAGCGTGCCGGGCTTGAGAAGATCAACATCTTCGACGAGGGCGCCGTGGTCACCGAAGGCTTCGGCGAGTTCAGCGGCATGGACCGCGACCAGGCGCGTGCCGCTGTTGTGGCGCGCTTCGAGGAGCTGGGGCTGCTCGACCATGTTGAGGAACATCCCCATTCGGTCATGACCTGCTACCGATGCCATACGAAGCTCGAGCCCTGGCTATCCGAGCAGTGGTTCGTGGCGGTCGACCGCTTGAAGGTCGACGCAGCACAGGTCGTGAGGGACGATGCGGTCAAGTTCTACCCTGAGCGCTGGAAACAGGTCTACCTCGACTGGATGGAGAACCTGAAGGATTGGTGCATCTCGCGCCAGCTTTGGTGGGGGCATCGGATCCCCATGTTCTACTGCGACGCGTGCGGCTGGGAAGACGCAAGCGTCGAAGACATCGAGGTCTGCCCGACCTGCGGCGCGCGAGCCAGGCAGGATGAGGATGTCCTCGACACCTGGTTCTCGTCCCAACTCTGGCCCTTTGCCACGATGAGCTGGTCGGAATTCGGAAATGAAGCACCTGAGATCAAGCAGGCCTATCCGACACAGGTGCTCTCGACCGCCCGTGACATCATGGGGCTTTGGGTTGCCCGCATGGTTATGGCATCCACCTACTTCCTAGACGAGGTCCCGTTCCGAGACGTCATCATCCATCCGACGGTGATGGGCGCCGACGGCAAGCCCATGAGCAAATCGCGTGGAAACGGCGTCGACCCTTTGCAGCTCATGGAGGATTATGGTGCCGACGGGATGCGGTTCGGCTTGCTGATGCAGGTGACAGGTGCACAGGATTTGAAATTCGACGAGGCGAAGCTCGAAAGCAGCCGCAATTTCGCAAACAAGATCCGTAATGCTGCGCGTTTCGTCGGCATGCACCTCGACGACTTCGTCCCAGGCGACCCCGAGCCGGTGACACCGGCCGATACCTGGGTATTCTCGCGACTTGCAGGATTGGTGTCTCGCCTCGACAAGGCCTTCGAAAACTATGATTTCGGGGCTATCGCCCGAGACCTCTATGCGTTCTTCTGGAACGAATTCTGCGATTGGTATATCGAGTTCTCGAAAAGCCGCCTTGCAGGAAGCGGGGAAGACCGCGCAGTCTGCCAGCGGAACCTGGTGTTCGTGCTCGACACTGCGCTTCGCCTGCTCCATCCCATCATGCCTTTCATCACCGAAGAGATATACCAGGCCCTGCCCGTCAACAAGGATGCGGAGTACCTGATAGCCGCTGCCTGGCCTGATGCGGACAGGCTGGCTGCCTATATCGACGTCCAGGCAGAGCGTGCCATAACGATGGTCACCGAGACTGTCTCGTCGGTGCGCTCGGTACGTGCCCGTTACGGGATCTCGCCGAAGACCCCGCTGTCGTTGGTGGTCAAAGCCGCCCCGGATGATGCAACCTTGCTTCTTGAACAACAAGGCCTGTTGATGGATATGGCGAACCTCAACGGGCTCCACATCGCAGAGGATGCGGAAAAACCTGCCGAATCAAGCGTTGCCGTCGTGTCCGGCCTCGAGCTGTTCGTCGGGCTTTCCGGATTGGTGGATTTCGAGGCGGAGCGGGCGCGGCTAGAAAAAGAGCATGCGAAGCTTGCAGCCGATGCCCTGAAGCTGGAGAAAAAGCTCTCCAATCCTGGGTTTTTAGCGAAAGCCGCGCAGGAGGTCATCGAGAAGGACCGGGCGAAATATGAGGAAATCAACGAGATGATTTCCCGAATTGCTGTTCAGCTTGAGGAAATTGCGTGAGCTGGGCTATGACCGCATATGCATCTTTGCTACAATAGGTCACTGTTTTGAGGAATTATTCTTTCATGGAAAAAAGCGCCGACGGCTGCTTATCGGTGCCTGCTAGAAAGAACAATGCACCCGAAATGAAACAGAAAATGAGGTAACCATGAACGAACTGTTGGCACAGTTGTGGACGCCAGAGCTGCAAACAGCTTTCACGTTTGTAATCGCTTTGCTGGTGGTGCTCTATGTGCTTTCCATTATCTGGGTGGTGCGCGATGCCTATATGCGTGGTACCACCTGGTATATCTGGGCGATTGTCTCGCTGATCCCGCTGGTGGGCGTAATAGCCTATCTTCTCCTACGCCCGCCCTTGCTTCAGATCGACCGCGACGAGCAAGAGCTCGAGATCGCCCTCAAGCAACGCGAGCTGCGGAAATATGGCGAATGTGCAACCTGCGGCTATCCGGTCGAAAGCGATTTCGTCATGTGCCCGAATTGCCACCAACGCCTGAAGAACCTCTGCTCGACCTGCGGGCATGCACTTGAACCGGCTTGGACGGCCTGTCCGTACTGCACCACGCCTGTCGCCGGTGCGCCCATCCGGAAGAAGACTCCCCGACCGCGCCCGTCGCAGGCACAGGAAGCCCCTGTTCCTGGGCAAGCTGCCCCAAGGAGGGAGCGCACTATGACGCCGCAAGGTGCGGCCCCCCAACAACAGCCCCGTCAGGCGCGCCCGCGTTCGGTACGCTCTCATGAAGAGCAACAGGCATAAAGCTTAAACTACCTTCGCAAAGCCGCCTCAACAGGCGGCTTTGTTTTAGGTGAGAAAAAGGGACGGTCACTTTTTCTCATTTTATGAAGAGGAAGGCAGGAGGGCCAAGGCTGTGTATGCAAATCACGGCGCCCTCCTTGTTTCGATAATGAGAAAAAGTGACCGTCCCTTTTTCTCACCTAAACCGTGCAGGTGCTTTGTATGCACCCGGCACAAAGAAAGGAAGCATCATGGAGATCATCTTACCCGACGGCTCGAAGAAGGAATTGGAAGCAGGCGCCTCCGTTGCGGATGCGGCGGCCTCGATAGGGGCCGGGCTTGCCAAGGCGGCGCTCGCAGGCCTGGTGAACGGCGCCCCGGTCGACCTTGCCACCGAGCTTCACGACGGAGACGCTGTCGCCATCATCACCAGCAAAAGCCCTGAAGCCCTTGAGCTGTTGCGCCATTCAGCGGCGCACATAATGGCGCAGGCGCTGGAAGACATCTACCCGGGAATCGAGTTCGGTATCGGCCCTGCAATCGAAAACGGCTTCTACTACGATGTGAAGCTTACAAAGAGCATCGGCCCCGAAGACCTCGAGAAGGTCGAGGCCCGCATGGCCGAGATCGTGTCTGCAGCAGAGCCCTTCGTGCGGCGCGAGCTCAGTCGCGCGGAAGCCAAGGACCTTTTTGGCAGCAAAGGGCAGCAGCTGAAGTGCGAGCTTGTCGACGAGCTTCCTGAGGACGTGGTGATCACCACCTACTCGATCGGCAGCTTCACGGACCTTTGCCGAGGCCCCCATATCCCCGATACCTCGAAGCTTGGTGCCTTCAAGCT
>JAVBQH010000115.1:0-11673 GCA_031549175.1 Raoultibacter sp. | reverse complement strand
CAAAGCGGGAATTATCGGGGCAGCCGGCTTTACCGGGGCGGAACTGCTGCGCCTGCTGGTGCAACATCCCGGCTTCGAGGTGCAGGTCATCACCTCGGACACCCTCAAAGGGACGCCGCTCTCTGAGGCGAACCGGACCTTCGACAAGGTGTCAGATCTCATCTTCACCGACCACGAAGACGATGCGATCCTCGGATGCGAGGCCGTCTTTTTGGCCGTCCCCCATACGGCAGCCCAGAAGCATGCTCCCCGCCTGCTTGAAGCGGGGGTTTCGGTGTTCGACCTTTCGGCCGACTACCGCCTGAAAAACAAGGCGGCCTACGAGTTGTGGTATGGCTGCGAACACTGCTCCCCAGACCTGCTTGGACGCGCCGCGTACGGCCTGCCCGAAATCGCCTTTGACGAGATCATGCGGGTGAGGGGGGAACGGCTCTCTGGCCGGCCAGCCCTTGTGGGGTGCGCCGGCTGCTATCCGACGGCGAGCATCCTGGCGGCATACCCCGCCGTTGCGCAAGGGTACGTGAAGCCGCCGCTGATCATCGATGCCATTTCCGGGGTGACCGGGGCGGGGAAAGCTGCCACGATGAAGACCCACTTCTGCTTCGCGAACGAGAACCTTGAGGCATACGGCGTGGGCAAGCACCGCCACCTGCCGGAAATAGAGCAGGCGCTGGGGCTTGGGGGGCAGGTGGTCTTCACCCCGCATCTGGCACCTTTGAACAGGGGGCTCCTTGCGACGGTATACCTGCACGCCGCCGATGCGGGCCAAGCTATGGACCTCGAGATGATACATCGGCGCTACGCCGACTTCTACGAGGCCCGTCCCTTCGTGTCGGTCCTGCCGCTTGGAGACCTGCCGAAGACCTCTTCGGTCGTGGGAAGCAACCATGTCCATATCGGGCTCGCGCAAAACGAGGCGACCGGCACCCTTGTCGCAGTGGCTGCCATAGACAACCTGTGCAAAGGCGCGGCAGGGCAGGCCGTGCAGTGTGCAAACCTGGTATTCGGCTTTGACGAGACCTGCGGGCTTGAGAACCCCGCCTTGTACGTATAGGAGCCTTGGCGATGATAAAGGAAACGACAAAGACCAGGCCGCCTTCCGGCAAGGGCGTCATCCTCGAAGACGGCGGGGTCGCCTCCGCACATGGCTTTATGGCGGCCGGCGTGCACGCAGGGTTTCGCAAGAAGCAGGGCAGGCTTGACTTTGCGCTTGTCGCAGCGGAGGACCCCTGTGCCGCAGCAGGCGTTTTCACACAAAACACCTTCTGCGCGGCGCCCGTCCAGGTTTCGAAAGAAAACCTTGGCGGGCAGTCCTTCGGGTATGCCCAGGCGGTTATCGTAAACTCAGGAAACGCAAATGCGGCGACAGGCGCACCCGGCATTGCTGTGGCACGCGCGTCGGCGGCGAAGACCGCCGAGGTCGTCGGATGCGCCCCCGGGGAGGTGTTGATCGCCTCAACCGGCGTCATCGGCCCGCAACTGACCATGGCTCCTTTTGAGGAAGGCATCCCGCGTGCCTTCGAGCTGCTTTCGCGCGAAGGCGGCTTCGATGCGGCGACCGCGATCATGACCACCGACACGCGCCCCAAGCAGTTCGCCCTCAGCTACGAGAGCGCGTCAAATGGGTATGCCGGCGCCCTTTTCACCATCGGGGGCATGGCAAAAGGATCGGGCATGATCATGCCGAACATGGCCACGATGATCGCCGTCATCACAACCGATGCCCCGCTTTCCCCAGAAGCCTCTTACAAGGCGCTTTATGCTGCCTCACAGATAAGCTTTAACAAGGTGACGGTCGATTCGGACACATCGACGAACGACACGGCCTTCCTCATGGCGAGCGCGAAGGCGCCCGGGCTTGTTTCCGGGACTCCGATGATCGAGGAAGGCACGCCCGCCTACCACGAGTTCACAACCGAGCTCATACAGGTCTGCAGCAACCTGGCAAGGCAGATAGCCGCTGATGGAGAAGGTGCAACCAAGCTGATCACCGTGACTGTGAGGGGTGCCGAAAGCGAAGCGGATGCCGATGCGGCGGCACGCGCGGTGGCAAACTCCCCCCTCGTGAAGACTGCCGTCTTCGGGCACGATGCCAACTGGGGCCGTATTGCTATGGCCCTGGGGAAATCGGGGGCGCGTTTCAGGCAGGAGGCCGTCTCCATCGACATCATGGGGCTTTCAGTCTGCCGCGCGGGGCTCCCCGTCGATTTCGACGAAGAGGAGGCCTTGCGACGATTCGAGGCACCCGAGATCGTGCTAGAAGCCGACCTCGGTGCCGGAAAAGCCAACGCGACCATATGGACCTGCGATTTCAGCCATGACTACATCACGATAAATGGAGACTACCGAACATGAAATATGCAATAGACACGAGACCCAAGGTGGTCTCAAACGATAATGCCGAGGTCATAGTCGAGGCTTTGCCTTGGATCAAGAATATCACAGGCAAGACCGTCGTCATCAAATACGGCGGCTCCGCCATGGTGGACAAAAAGCTTCAGGCTGCCGTCATGAGCGACATCATCTTGCTGAAGATCATCGGGGTCAACCCGGTGATCGTGCATGGCGGCGGCATCGCGATCACCGAGGCGATGGAGCACTACCAGGTTCCGGTGGAGTTCAAGGACGGCTTGCGCGTGACCACGGATGAGGCGATGGAGATCGTGCGGATGGTCCTTATGGGCAAGGTCAACCAGGGCCTGGTCGAGACCATGAACGCCCACGGCAGCATGGCGGTCGGCGTCAGCGGCTGCGACGCCGGCACAATCATGGCAGAGCAGTACTCCCCTGAACTGGGAAGGGTGGGGCGCATCACGCGTATCAGCTCCACCTACCTCGAAGACCTCATCGTCGACGACTACATCCCCGTGGTCGCCTCCATAGCACTGGGGGAAGAGGGCGGCTACTTCAATGTGAATGCCGACATCGTGGCAGGCGAGATCGCTGCGGCAATCGGGGCGCATAAGATCATCTTCCTCACGGACGTCGACGGGCTCTACGAGGACTTCGAGGACAAGGACTCGCTCATCTCGAACCTGAGCCTTTCGGAGATGCAGCGGCTTATAGAGGATGAACAGGTATCGACCGGCATGATCCCGAAGCTCAAAGCCTGTGCCGCCGCATTGTCGGCTGGAGTATTCCGCGCCCACATCATCAACGGCACGGTGCCGCACTCGCTTCTGCTCGAGCTGCTCACCAACACCGGCGTCGGCACAACCATGCACAGCACCGATGAGGCCTGCGACTTTGACGCCCACCCGCTGGGGAACTTCGCGGCAAAGCTGAGCGAGAACAGGGAGCTCGTCGAACAGGAAAACAGCAACAATACCCCGACAGAAGGGGCGCGGGCCGGCTCATAGCAGCCTGACCGCCCTATAGAGGAGGCCTCATGGGCTTGGTGGAACAGCAGCAACTCGAATCGAAGTACGTCATGGAGACCTTCGCCCGCAAGCCGGTCGAATTCACGGGCGGGAAGGGCATGCAGGTGAGCGACTCGGAGGGCAAAGTCTACCTCGACTTCCTCGCCGGCATCGGGGCCGCCAGCCTGGGGCATTGCCACCCAGCCGTGGTGGAGGCCGTCACCGGGCAGGTGAAGAAGCTCATCCATGTGAGCAACTACTATTACATCGAGAACCGCGGTGAAGTAGCGCAGCACCTGTCCGACCTTTTGAGCCTGCCTGACGAAGGCGGCACATGGAAGACGTTCTTCGCCAATTCGGGCGCTGAGGCGAACGAATGCGCCATCAAGCTGGCACGCCTGTACAGCAGCATTTCCAATAGGCGGGCCCAGAGCATCATCACGTTGGAGAGAAGCTTCCATGGCCGGACCTTGGCGACCCTCGCCGCGACGGCGCAGCCTTCGAAGCAGGAGGCCTTCCAGCCGCTGCCTGCCGGGTTCATACATACCCCCATCAATGACACAGACGCCCTTGAACAGGTCTTTCGCCAGGCGAAAGGCGATATATGCGCCATTATGCTTGAATGCATCCAGGGGGAAAGCGGCGTCCATCCCTGTACGGACGGCTTCCTCTGGCGCGCGGCGGAGCTTGCCCGGGAAAACGGCGCCCTGGTCATCATCGATGAAGTCCAGTCGGGCATATACCGGACCGGGGACAAGCCCTTCGCCTTCCAGCACTATGGCATCAAGCCCGATATCGTGACCGTGGCAAAGGGGGTCGCATCAGGCTTCCCGGTGGGGATGTGCTGCGCCACGGAAGAGGTGGCGGATTGCTTCAGCCCCGGCGACCACGGGTCGACCTTCGGCGGGAGCTGTCTGGCGGTTGCGGCGGCACGTGCGACGCTCGAATGGGTCTCAAAGCCCGGGTTTGGCAGCCAGGTCGAAGAAGTAGGGGTCTATCTGCGCGAGAAGTTGGGGCAGCTTGACTCCGTGGAAGAGGTGCGTGGACGGGGGCTCATGTGCGCCTGCGACTTGGCGGACGGCATCCCCGCACCCCAGATCGTCGACCGCGCCCTCGAGGCGGGCCTGCTTATCAACGCCACCGGAGCGTCGACCCTGCGGTTTTTGCCTCCTTTGGTGTGCACAGCAGGCGATGTCGATGCAATGCTGGGGAAATTGGCACCGTTGCTGGATTCCTAGGCACAAGGAATATGGTTTTCGCCTATGATAAAGTGCATAAAATGCAGAAAGCACTTGCATTTTTATGCATATTTTTGTTAGGCTTGGTTACGCTTATGCGCCCAAGCAAAAACTATGAATGAAAGCAAGGCATGAGGAAACGTCAACAAAGACATGATGTGATTCGCGATATCATTCGCGACCACAAGGTCAAGACCCAGCGTGATCTGGCTGATCAGCTTCAAGCTGCCGGCTATGACTGCACGCAGGCGACGATTTCCCGCGACATCATGGACATGGGGCTCGTGAAATCCCGGGAAGGCTGCTATGTGCTTCCTGAGGAAATGCGGCTCCAGCGTATGGTGTCTGAACTGGTTGAAGAAGTGCACGCTGCATGCAATATGGTGGTGGTGAAGACCTTTTCCGGCGGGGCGGCGGGCGTTTCTGCCGCGCTTGATCGGGCCAACCTCAAAGGGGCCCTCGGCACGGTCGCCGGAGACAACACCATATTCCTCGCTGCTGAAACTCCTGAGGCTGCTCAGGATGTTGGGCGTGCAATCGACCGACTGCGACGACGATAGTCGTCTATATTTCCTTGGGGCTGTCCATGCGCCCTGCCACTCATCCTGTTTTACCCCGCGCTGTCTTGAGCCGACCTCATCATTGCAGCGTCATGAAAACCGCCTGTCTATGAACCGGCACGCCATCAGGCAAGAACCGAGAATGGCTCCGAGATGGGCGGACGAGGACCAAAGAGACAATAGGCCATAGGAAAGGAAACCTATCATGGCGAAAGATAAAGTAGTACTGGCATACTCGGGCGGACTGGATACCTCGGTCTGCATCAAATGGCTGCAGGTGGAATACGACCTTGACGTCATCGCGCTTGTCGGCGATGTGGGGCAGGAGCACGACGGCCTCCAGGAAATCAGGGAAAAGGCCATAAAGACCGGCGCCATCGCATGCGAAGTGGTCGACATGAAGGAGCAGTTCGCCAACGAGTACCTGTCGAAGGCGCTTGCGGCGAATGCCCTTTACGAGAACAAATACCCCCTCCTTTCGGCACTTTCGAGGCCGCTCATCTCCGAGCACCTGGTCGAGGTCGCCCATCAGCATGGGGCGAAGTACATTGCACATGGATGCACCGGCAAAGGAAACGATCAGGTCCGCTTCGAGGCATGCATAGCCATGCTCGATCCAACCATCGAGATCCTCGCCCCGGTTAGGGATTGGGATCTGAAGACGCGGCCTGAAGAGATCGACTGGGCGATTGCGAACGGCATCGATATCCCTGTGACGAAAGAAACCCCTTATTCGATCGACGACAACTTCTGGGGTCGTGCAATCGAGTGCGGCGCGCTCGAGGATCCCTGGAATGAGCCGCCCGATGACGTCTGGGTAACAACGGTCGACCCGATGAACGCACCTGACGAGCCCGAATACGTGGAGGTGGAATTCGCCTGCGGCCTTCCCTGCGGGATCAACGGGATCGAGATGAGCTACCTCGACGCCATCCTGGCGCTCAACATAGTGGCCGGCAAGCACGGCTTTGGCCGGATCGACATGATTGAAAACAGGCTCATAGGCGTCAAGAGCCGTGAATGCTACGAGGTTCCCGGCGGACTTGCCCTGATTATTGCCCACAAAGCCCTGGAAGACATCTGTCTGGAGAGGGAAGTGCTCCACTACAAGCTGGGGATCGAGCAAAGCTGGGCGACTGCGGTCTATTACGGGCAATGGTTCACGCCCCTGAAGACGGCGCTCGATGCATTCCTGGCCTCGACCCAAGAAGGGGTCAACGGGATCGTAAGGCTCAAGTTCTATAAAGGGACCTGCACCGTCTCGGGACGGAAGAGCGAATCCTCACTGTATGACTACGCCCTTGCGACCTATGACAAAGGCGACACCTTCAACCACAGCTCCGCCAAGGGCTTCATCGAGCTGCAGACCCTGTCGTCCCGGGTATGGGCCATGAAGAACCTTACGGATGGCGGCGATGCCGGCACGACGCACGGGCAGGACCAGGATCCATCGGACGTGATCGAAGAGGCCGAAGAGGTGTGCCGCAACGCCTATGTTGAGGCATAGAGGGCACGGCACAACAGCAAAGAGGAGATGCGATTATGGCATTATGGTCAGGACGGTTCGAGCAGGGCGTGAGCGAGTTCACCCAAGGGTTCGGAGCCTCATTGCCCATCGACAAGGCGATGTATCGGCAAGATATCGCCGGCTCGCAAGCCCATGCACGCATGCTCGCAGCAAAAGGGATCATCGCCGAAGAGGATGCACGACAGATATGCGAGGGCTTGGCGCAGATCGAGAAGCGCATCGATGAGGGCGCCTTCGAGTTCGACATCAACGACGAAGACATCCACATGGCAATCGAGAAGGCGCTGACCGAGGCGATCGGAGATGCCGGTGCGCGCCTGCATACCGGACGGAGTCGAAACGACCAGGTGGCGACAGATGCGCGCTTGTACGCGAAACATCTCTGCACCATGCTCATGAACGCAAACTGCGCGCTCAGAGACGCCCTGTTGGGTGTCGCGCAGAAAAACGAGAAGGTGGTCCTTCCCGGCTACACCCATCTCCAGCATGCCCAGCCGGTGTTGTTCTCACAGCATATGCTTGCCTACTTCTGGATGCTCACGCGGGATTTTACGCGTCTGGAAAACGCCTATCAGGCTGCAGACGTGTGTCCTTTGGGCTCTGCCGCCCTCGCCGGCACCACCTATCCGCTTGACCGTGCCATGGTGGCCGAAGAGCTCGGGTTCGACCAGATCACCCAAAACTCTCTTGATGCGGTGTCCGACCGCGACTTCCTGCTCGACCTCGATTACGCCTGCAGTGTGTCGATGATGCACCTTTCACGCCTGAGCGAGGAGATGATCCTCTGGTCAAGCTCCGAGTTCGGGTTCATCACCCTTTCAGACGCCTTCTCAACGGGCTCCTCGATCATGCCGCAGAAGAAGAACCCCGACTTCGCCGAGCTTATCCGCGGGAAGACCGGGCGTGTGGTGGGCGACCTCATGGCCTTGCTCATGACCATGAAGGCATTGCCGCTTGCCTATAACAAGGACCTCCAAGAGGACAAGGAAGGCGTGTTCGATGCCGTGAAAACACTGCACGACTGCCTTTTCTGCATGGAGGGCATGGTCTCAACCATGCAGGTGAACAGCGATGAGATGCGTACCCAGGCAAAGAAGGGCTTCCTCGCCGCCACCGACGTCGCCGATTATCTGGCGGTGCGCGGCCTCCCGTTCCGCGCCGCGCACGAGATCGTCGGAGAGCTGGTGCTTATGTGCGAGAAGCGCGGATGCGGCCTTGAGGACCTGAGCCTCGCCGAGTTCCAGTCTGCTAGCCCCCTTTTCGAGGCCGACATCACCGAATCGCTCGACCTCGAAGCCATCGTCGCTGCGCGCAACACGGTAGGCGGCACCGGCTACCAGGCGGTCGCCGACCAGATGAAGCTCGCGAAAGCCAAGCTTGATTCCGACAAGGGAAGGGCTCTCGCCTGACCCTTCCGCACCTCCTTCTTTGCGAAGAATTTCAGGGGATGCTGTGGCTGTTTTCCAGCAAACTTGTGTACTTGCAAGGGATTTTTGCCTGCAATGATACAATAGCCGCAGTTTTTTTGGAGGTGACCCACCTGTGGCTTCTCGCTCATTGAAGAACAGACCAGACGTAAAAAAGAAGCACCCGGTAACCGGATTTTTGATGGCCCTTGCTGTTGCACTCGTACTTGTTGCAGCAGGAGGTTTCGGGGTATATGCCTTAGGCAATACCTGGCTTCAAGACCTGCCGGAATACGACAACATCAATGAATACAACACTGCTGGGAAAACCAGGGTGTATGCAAATGACGGCACCACCCTGCTGGCAGAATTCTATGTTGAGAACCGTGAGCCGGTAAACACCAACCAGATCAGCGATTATGTGCTGAAGGGCACGGTGGCCACCGAGGACGAGCGCTTCTACAGCCATGACGGCGTCGACCTTTGGGGAATTGCCCGCGCTTTCGTGGTCAACCTTACGGGGTCTTCCCGCGAAGGCGCTTCGACCATCACGCAGCAGTTCGTCCGTGCCACGATACTGTCGGGTGAGGCCAATGAGATATCTTTCAAGCGCAAGGTGCGCGAGGCGTATATATCCCTGAAACTTGAAGAGCAGTACTCGAAAGACGAGATCCTGCTTATGTATCTGAATACCATCAACTACGGCTCAGGCGCCTACGGCATCGAGGCGGCAGCCCAGACCTATTATTCGAAGAATGCAAAGAACCTCACCATTGCGGAAGCGGCAACCCTCATCGGCATCCCGCAGTCTCCCACCTACAACAACCCGGTCGACAACCCGCAGACCTGCCTCGAGCGGCGCAACGTGGTGCTCGAGCGCATGCTTCGGAACAACGTCATCACCCAAGCAGAATACGAGACGGCCCTTGCAACCCCCTTGTCCCTCAACATGAAGCAGACGACCCAAGACGGCATCTACAACTTCCCCTACTTCACGAGCTACGTGCGCGACCTGTTGCTTGAGAAGTACTCGATGAACGAGGTCTTCAAAGGCGGCCTGACCGTCATCACCACCATCGATCCTGCGATGCAGCTTGCGGCAGAGGAATCTGCCCGGAACAAGGAAGCCCGCATCCCGGACGACCTCGAGGTCGCCCTGACCGCGGTGGACCCGAACACCGGCTATATCAAGGCCATGGTGGGCGGCAAGGACTTCTATGCCGACCAGTACAATCTGGCCACCCAGGCCAAGCGTTCGCCGGGTTCTTCGTTCAAGACCTTCACGCTTATTACCGCCCTGGAGGCCGGTATCGCGCCGACCACGAACGTGAGCTGCTCGGCGACCGTGAAGCTCGATGATTGGCAGGTCGAGAACTATGGCAAGTCTGAGTACGGCACACGCCCGATCTCAAGCGCCTTCGCCGTGTCATCCAATACCGCGTTTGCACGCCTGATCACAGCATTGACGCCGACAAAAGTCGTTGAGACCGCACAGCGGATGGGCATCGAGACGCAATTGAGCGCGGTGCCTTCCCTGACGCTGGGCTCCAACGGGGTCACCACCGTCGAGATGGCGGGCGCCTATGCCACCATCGCCAATGGTGGCACCCATCATAAGACCGAGGCAATCGAGAAGATCGTCGACCGCAACGGCAAGGTCGTCTATCAGGCAGACACCACAGGAAACCGTGCCATCACCCCCGAGGTCGCGGCAGCGGCGACAGACGTCATGAAAGGCGTAGTGACCAGCGGCACCGGCACCGAGGCAGCGCTTCGCAGCGGCCAGGTGGCGGCCGGCAAGACCGGAACGTCCGAGAACTGGCACGACAGCTACTTCTGCGGCATCACCCCGCAGATCTCGGTTGCAATCTGGGTCGGGTCGCGCCAGGAGAGGCAGATGCCCGAATGGGTCACGGCTACAAGCGTTTTCAGCGATTTCGTTGGAACGGTCCTTTCAGGGCAGCCTTTGAAAGACTTCCCGAAAGCGGACAACCCGCCTTACAAACCATACAGCAACACCGAGCTGGCAATCGGCGGCTCGGCCCCCAGCCCCCAGCCCGCAGCGCCAGTCGACCAGAACCAGGCCGATCAAAACAATCCGCCCCCTGCCGACACGACGACCCCCGATACCGGGGGGACCACAGGAGGCACCCCGAGCGGCTCCGGCTCCTCAGGTAGCGGCAGTGGAGGCTCGGGCGGCTCCGGCGGTGCCAGCCCCTGAGGTTGACGGTTTGCTGTCGAACGTTTGCAGGCGCCCTTTCGTTTGCTACTATCGACAGAAGGTTGATAATTGTGGGGTAGGCAAGCCAATAATGGTTTTGATACCTGCCCATCTGGTATAGTTTGTAGTACGAAATGTTGAAAGGTATGTATGTTGAAAAAAGCCCTTACGCGGATAGCTGCAATCGCCTGTGTATGTACGCTTATCGGCGTCGCACTTGTCGGATGCACGACAGCGCCTCCGAAAAACGATGAGCAGACCGCAAACCGGCAGTACATGTCTCAGGTCAACCAGATTGCCGAAAGCCTGAAAGTGCGCATGGAAAGCTTCAGCGATGCGGTTTCGCGAAACGACCTTGTGGGTATGAAGACCCAGGCAGACAATGCATTCAAGGTAATCGACGAGCTGAACAACATCACGCCTCCCGACAACCTGAAAGACATCCAGGGTGAATACAGCGCCGGCTGCAACGACCTGCGCGACTCCCTCAACGGCTACATCAGCCTTTATTCGGATATCGAAAGCGCCTCTGCGGCCGCCCCCTTCGACTATGCGAGCTATGCCTCAAGGCTTGACCAATGCCAGCAGAAATACAACAGCGGGATCGACCACTTGAAGAACGGTGACCAAAAAGCCACCCAAATGGGCTGATAGGCTCCGATGTCCCAATCGGCCACCAAGGCGGCTTCGGGGGG
This sequence comes from Raoultibacter sp., assembly GCA_031549175.1. Lineage (GTDB taxonomy): Bacteria > Actinomycetota > Coriobacteriia > Coriobacteriales > Eggerthellaceae > WRIS01. The sequence goes on along the minus strand of JAVBQH010000115.1, from coordinate 666 downwards.
ACACCTTCGGCAAAGGCCATTACCGTAGTAGGTCCTTGCACCTTATCTTCTTGGCTCCACTGACTTCGCCTTGCCTAGGGGCGCACGTGTGTGGGGGGCTTAGGGGCCTGAGGCCGGAGCGCTCGGATTCGGGCCAAGCGAAACATGCAGGCGCACCCTGCCATTCACCGCCTCCTGGCTGATTACAATGCCGGCTGGCACCGTTGCAGAATACTCCTGGACATATTCAGCGGTAAACCCTGCCAATGAGGTCTGCGCCTGGGCAAGGGTCATTCCCACCACACTTGGGGCATTCGATGGGTTGTAGCGGTTCGCCTCTTCAAGCTGTCGCCGCTGTTGTTCCTGCTGCTGGCTGTATTGGTAGGTTCCCGAGGGATAGCCGTATTTCCGCCCCTGCTCGTCATTGAACTTGTTGTTGTATGCCGGGGCTTCGGCCTTTTCGAAATCCTTGAGCGGCTGGTCGGCGAGCGCCTGGGTCATGAAGCTCCGCCATACGGCCGAGCAGTCAAGTGATGCGGGCATCTGCCGTTCGGCACGGGCTCCGATCCATACCGCGCAGGTCAGTTGGGGCGTGTAGCCGCAAAGCCAACTGTCCCGCCAGTTCTCGGACGTTCCGGTCTTGCCGGCCGCCACCTGACCGCTGGAAAGGCGCGCCCCGGTTGCCGT
>JAVBQH010000050.1:0-4826 GCA_031549175.1 Raoultibacter sp. | reverse complement strand
CGTGTATCGATGCGCCCGGTCGGGTGGGGCGGGGCCGACATAGCGGTGTATAAGCCGCGGGTCGGAAAGCCCTCCTGCCTTCGGCGACCACTCGCTGTTGGATCCCTGCACCAGGGGCACGGCCTCCGCGGCGCTTGCGTTTTCCGGGATAAACCTTGTTGCGGGTGCGATGTTGGCCGCTATCCAATGGATCCAGCAGAAGCCGCCCACCGGTATGGCATCCCAATCGAGGAAAGTCAACGCGAGGCTCTTAGCACTTCCAGGGACGTCGTCGATGCCGATGGGGAAGGAGGTAACCGGGTGCCCGTCCAGGCAAAACTCTGCAGGCGCATACTTCCCGTATCGATCAGGGAGAAATCCATGTTCTGTTTTGATCTCGATATTCATGCAGGGCTCCTTTCCGCATGTTTTCCGGGGTCGGCCTATCCCAGGTTTTCACCGTAAAGTTCGATGCAGGGTATGGCCGTTCCCACCGTCCTTTATTATAATGTTGTCGAGAGAATGAATGCGGGTTTTTTAGCAGCTGAAAAAGCATCGTAACATTTCCCAGGACATACGGGCCAATCCCTGGTCTTCCATGCTTAAGACGGAGGATTGATGAAGATACACCCGGGGGCGTGTAAACCGTTGACACCCTGCTTTTCCTAGCGTATCATTCTTCTGCTTGCGCGTTCGCGCTTACGTGAAATGCCAAGCAGGCAGCTTGATAAATACACATGAAACGAACAGTCTCACGTAAGCCTTCGTGCGACACCGGGCGGTGTCTGTCGAAGGCAACTACAACTGGGGGTGTGCCCGAGTGGTTAAAGGGGACGGGCTGTAAACCCGTTAGCTATGCTTACCGCGGTTCGAATCCGTGCGCCCCCACCAGTTATTTCCCTTTGATGCGTGCCCCATGGCGTGCATCAAAGTGATCAAATCGCCTGTGTAGCTCAGTCGGTAGAGCACTTCGTTGGTAACGAAGAGGTCACCGGTTCAAGTCCGGTCGCAGGCTCCATGTGGCGGTGTAGCTCAGTTGGTTAGAGCACACGGTTCATACCCGTGGCGTCACTGGTTCAAATCCAGTCACCGCTACCATTTTGGAAGTTCCGCATGCGTGAACACGTATGCGTTTTACCTGAATTGAGAATGAGGCAGGGCGACCCCTTCGCCTCAAGAAGAAAAGTTTAATGGTCTCTTTTCGCAAAAGTCCCTTAAGGAGGATGAATAATGTCTAAAGAGAAGTTTGAGCGCACTAAGCCGCATGTAAATATTGGTACCATCGGTCACGTCGACCATGGCAAAACCACTCTTACCGCGGCCATTTCCAAGACGCTTTCCGAAAATGATGGATCCCATGGCACCGCAACTGCCAGCTTCGCAGCCTTCGACACCATTGACAAGGCCCCCGAAGAGCGTGAGCGCGGTATCACCATCTCTATTGCCCACATCGAATACGAGTCCGACACCCGCCATTATGCCCATGTCGACTGCCCCGGCCATGCTGACTACGTCAAGAACATGATCACCGGTGCCGCCCAGATGGACGGCGCGATCCTCGTTATCGCCGCAACCGACGGCCCCATGGCCCAGACCCGCGAGCACATCCTGCTCGCCCGTCAGGTAGGCGTGCCCTACATCGTCGTGTTCCTCAACAAGTGTGACATGGTCGATGACGAAGAGCTCCTCGAGCTCGTCGAGATGGAAGTCCGCGAGCTTCTTGACTCGTATGAGTTCCCCGGCGACGATACCCCGATCATCCGCGGCTCCGCGTTGAAAGCCCTCGAAGGCGACAAGGAATGGCAGGAAAAGATCTGGGAGCTCATGGATGCAGTCGATTCTTACATCCCGACCCCCGAGCGTGACGTCGACAAGCCCTTCTTGATGGCTGTTGAAGACACCATGACCATCACCGGCCGTGGCACCGTTGCAACCGGCCGTGTCGAGCGTGGCGTCCTGCATGTCAACGACGAAATCGAAATCGTCGGTATCCGCGACACCGAGAAGACGGTCTGCACCGGAATCGAGATGTTCCGCAAGCTGCTCGACGATGCCCAGGCCGGCGACAACATCGGCTGCCTCCTCCGCGGCGTCAAGCGCGAGGACATCATCCGCGGCCAGGTTCTCTGCAAGCCCGGCAGCGTGACCCCGCACACCGAGTTCATGGGTCAGGTCTACATCCTTACCAAGGAAGAAGGCGGACGCCACACCCCGTTCTTTGACGGCTACCGTCCCCAGTTCTACTTCCGCACCACCGACGTCACCGGCGTTGCCCATCTGCCTGAAGGCACCGAGATGGTTATGCCTGGCGACAACGTTGAGCTCCGCGGCGAACTCATCAACCCGATCGCTATGGAGGAAGGCCTCCGCTTCGCTATCCGCGAGGGCGGCCGCACCGTAGGCTCCGGTCGTGTTACCAAGATCATCAAGTAACCCGATCATTCTGTTGCTCGGATGGAGTCCGTGTAAAACGGACTCCATCTTGATAGACTGTTCTTGAAAGGCTGAAGGAGGCTGTGTCTCCCGAGTCCGATTCGAAGAAGCTCATGTGTATGGCGTCAATGCTCGAAAGATAACAATAAAAGGAGAGTTCATGCGTACATTGGTCACTTTGGCCTGCACCGATTGCAAGCGCCGTAATTATACGACCAAGAAGAACAAGCAGAATAATCCTGATCGTATTGAGATGAAAAAGTACTGCAAGTGGTGTGGACACCACACCCTGCACAAGGAAACTCGATAAGGAGTCAGGGAAGAGATAGGCCAGTAGCTCCAATTGGTAGAGCGGCGGTCTCCAAAACCGCATGTTGGGGGTTCGAGTCCCTCCTGGCCTGCCAGCTTGTCAGTACGAGCAGCTTGAATACAGGCTGCTTGTTGGCGTTATAGAGAAGCATTCTTGATCAGCAAGAAGGAAACTGATGGCAAAAAAATCAAAGACGCAGCGAGCAAAAGCATCGGCGGCGCGTGCAGCGAAAAAGGAACAGGCACTGACCGACGAAAGTGCCGAATCCAACATAGTGCAAGAAGCCGAAGAGGCGCCGAAAGAAAAGAAATCCCTTTTCAAAAAATCGGAGGAAGCCTCGACGCCTGCTGAGAAAAAAACAGCCGAGAAGCCTGTTGAAAAAAAGGCGGCGAAGACCGAAAAGGTCAAGAAGTCCCGCTTCCAATTCCTAAAGGACGTCCGGGCCGAGCTCAAGCGTGTCACATGGCCCTCACGTCAAGACGTGCTCCGTTGGAGCCTGGTCGTCGTTGCGGCATTGGTCTTTTTCGGCCTGTTCACATTCGTGTTCGACGGCTTGTTCACACAAGTGCTGGTATTTATCTCCGGGTTAGGGGCGTAACTTCATGGCAAAAAAGTGGTATGTGCTCCACACCTATTCGGGTTACGAGAACAAAGTGAAGAAAAACCTTGAGACCCGCATTGAGACCATGGGCCTTGAGAACAACGTCTTTGGAATTGAGATCCCCACCGAAATGGTTACCGAGATCAAAGAGGGTGGGCGCCGTGTCGAAAACGAGAAGAAGGTATTTCCCGGCTACGTGCTCGTCCGCATGGAATTGGACGGCAGGAGCTGGGCTGCAGTTAGGAACACGCCAGGTGTCACCGGGTTTGTGGGAAGCCAAGGCAACCCGACCCCTTTGACGCGCGAAGAGTACAATAAGATCATGAAGCGCACGAGCCGTGAAGCGCCGAAGAAGACCTCCTCAAGCTTGGAAGTCGGGCAATCCGTCAAGGTGGTATCAGGGCCTTTGGCAGAGTTCGACGGCATCGTTTCCGAGGTCTCGCCAGAAGCAGGCAAGGTCAAGGTCATGGTTTCGATCTTTGGCCGCGAAACCCCTGTCGAGCTCAGTTTCGACCAGGTGGCAAAAATATAAATCGGTAGACACAAGCCTCAGCATGCCCGTGTGGACGGGGCTTCTCATGCAGGGCGCTTTGTTAATAAGGTAGCTACGATCAGCTGAAAGGAAATTTTCTATCATGGCTGAAAAGAAAGTATCTGGTTTCATCAAACTACAGATTCCTGCCGGCGGTGCGAACCCTGCACCTCCCGTGGGACCGGCACTGGGCGCCCAAGGCGTCAATATCATGCAGTTCTGCCAGGCGTTCAACGCAGAAACGCAGGACAAGGCAGGAACCATCATCCCTGTCGAGATCACGGTGTATGAGGATAAGACCTTCAGCTTCATCTGCAAGACCCCGCCTGCTGCGATCCTTATCAAGGAGAAGCTCAGCCTCGCGAGCGGCTCGGGCATCCCTCACCTGCAAAAAGTGGGAACCTTGAGCCTTGAGCAGTTGCGCGAGATCGCCGAGGTGAAGATGCCTGACCTCAATGCAAACACGGTTGAAGCCGCAATGGAGATCATTGCCGGCACCGCTCGCAGCATGGGCGTCGAGATCGAAGGGCGCGAGCCGAAGATCAAGTACGTCCCGTCCAAGAAGCTTGCGGCAATCATGTCCGGCCGCGCTTTCGAAGAGGACGAAGAGTAATCGTTTATGGGCGTCGCCTTGTCGGGCACGCTTGAAAAAGACAGTGGAAGAGTAGCCTTGCCGCTCGCCATTACCACGAAAGGAAGATCATGGCCAAGAAATCCAAGAACTATGTGAATGCTGTTGCGAAAATCGGGGAAGACCCGGTCGCCCCCTTCGAGGCTTTGAGCCTCGTCAAGGAAGTCGCATCAGCAAAATTCGATGAGACCGTCGAGGCCCATTTCCGCCTGGGCATCGATACCCGCCAAGCCGACCAGCAGCTCCGTGGCACCGTAAGCCTGCCCAACGGGTCTGGCAAAAAGGTCCGTGTGGCAGTGTTCGCAGAGGGCGATGCAGCCCGTGCCGCCGCCGATGCCGG
>JAVBQH010000136.1:0-4836 GCA_031549175.1 Raoultibacter sp. | reverse complement strand
GGACGCAGGATTGGTCGCTTGCAGAGGCGGTGAACGCCGTGTCCCAGGAAGAGGGCTCAAGCGTTGTGGTGACCTGGCGCCGCCCGGCATCGCTTGAGGCAGAGGGCGGCGACGAGTTCACGACCACCCTCGAATGCTCGTCGAACACCGGCGAGAACGTATCCTACGAGCTGCAGGGCAGGGTCGGCTACATCACCCTGCGCCAGTTGACGCAGAACTCCTCCGACCTTGTGAGGCAGGCCATCAACGACCTCACCGCCCAAGGCGCATCCTCCTTTGTGCTCGATATCCGCAACAACCCCGGGGGTTATCTCACCCAGGCGGTCGATATCTCCTCCAGCTTCATAAAGAGCGGCGTCGTCGTCCGCATCCAAACCAAGCAGGAGCATGCCACGACGAAGTCGGCAACAGGCGCGACTTTGACCGACAAGCCCCTGGTCGTCCTCGTCAACGAGAATACGGCGGCTGCTGCGGAGGTGCTTGCGGCGGCGTTGAAGGACAACAAGCGGGCGACGGTCATGGGAAGCACCACGCTCGGAAAGGGCTCCGTCCAGGTGATCCGTCCCTTGAGCTTCGGCGGCGCGTTGCGCTACACCGCGGCCTACTACGTAAGCCCGCTCGGCCACGAGATCCATAAGGCGGGGGTCACGCCGAATATTATGGTGAACCATACGACAGGCCCTGAAGACAACCAGAAGAACCTCGCCATCGAGACCGCGCAGTCCCTCGCCCTGGGATAGCCTTGGCTCGTCCCCGATCGAAAACCCGGAGGAATCCCCGCAGCAACCCCCGCGGGGTCTTGCGCGTGACCTCGCGCGGATATGGTTTCGTGAAGGCCGCCGAAGGCGAATACTTCATCCCCCAATCGAAGATGGGCGGGTCCTTCGACGGCGATGTCGTCGAGCTTGCGCCGATAAGCACGCAAAAGGATGCCCGGAAAAACGGGGCGCAGTCCCCCGATAAGAAGCAAAGTGCACGGGTTGTCCGGGTCATCGACCGAGCCCACGATACGCTGATCGGGCGCTATGAGCTCGCCGAACCGTTCGGTATCGTCATACCCGAAGACCCGAAGATCCCGTACGACATATTCACCATGAGGAAGGACAGCCCTCATGTCAACCATGGCGACCTCGTCAGGGTGCGGCTTACGGCCTACCCGTCGCGAAACAGCGCGGCGACCGGCGTCGTCGAAGAGGTCCTCGGCTCCGAGGGGGAGGAACGGCTCGACATCGATCTTGTCGTGGCGAAGTACAAGCTTGCGACCGCCTTCTCTGCCGGTGCATGCCGTGAAGCCGGCCAAGCCGTGGTCGACGTGGAAGGGGCTTTGCAGGAGGGGTACCGCGACCTACGCGAACGATGCGTATTCACGATCGACCCGTCTGACGCCCGCGACTTCGACGATGCCCTTTCCCTGGAGCAGCAAGAGGCGGGTTGGAGGCTCGGCATCCATATTGCCGACGTCAGCCACTACGTCTTGTGGGGATCCTCGATAGACCTTGATGCCCGCAGGCGGGCCACGAGCGCCTACCTGGTAGACCGGGTGATTCCCATGCTGCCCGAAGAGCTCTCGGCGCACATATGCTCGCTTGTGCCCGGCGAGCCGAGGAGGGCATTGAGCCTCGACCTGTTCTTAGACGAGGACTTCGGATTGAGGCGGTTCGAGGCGTATACCTCTTTGATCTCATCATCGAGGCGTTTCACCTATGACGAGGCCCAAGACATCCTCGATGGGCGGCTTGACGTCGCCGGGGGGTATTCCGACCGCCTTCGGGCCCTCTCAAGGTTCGCCCAGAAGAGACGTTCCCTGCGCGAAGCCGCGGGCGGGATGGATTTCGAGACGGTCGAGGCAAAGGTGCTGCTCGACGAGTCGGGCAAGCCGCGTGAGGTGGTGCTCCGAAGTAAGACCGAGGCGACAATGCTTGTCGAAGAGGCTATGATAGCTGCGAACAGTGCCGTGGCCGGCTACCTCGACGCCCGTGGCTTTCCGAGCATCTATCGGGTCCACGAGGCCCCGTCGTCAGATGCCTTGGCCGAATTGGTGCCGATCATCAAGGAATTCCCCTATCTTGCAGACATCAACCTGCCGGGCTTTGCGGCCGGCAGCCCTTACGAGCTCCAGAAGGTGCTTGCAGGCATCTCGGGAAAGCCCGAGGCCGAGCTTCTCACATCGCTGCTGTTGCGCGCAATGAAGCGGGCCCGGTACCTTCCGCAGTGCGAGCCGCACTATGGCCTGGCCGAAGAGGCATATACGCACTTTACAAGCCCTATCAGGAGGTATCCAGACCTTGTCGTGCATCGCATGCTCAAGGCGCAGCTCTTCGGGAAGGGCGGGACCTTCGAGGGCCAGGTGCACGCCTTGTCAGGGTTGGCGGAGCATTCATCCGAGATGGAGCGGGTGGCCGAGGCTGCTGCACGCGAGTCCCAAGAGGTGAAGCTCGTCGAATACCATGCCCGCTCCATCGGGGAGGAATTCGATGCGGTGGTCTCGGGCGTTGCGAGCTACGGGATCTTCGTCCAGCTGCCGACGACCGCGGAAGGCCTTGTCAGCATAAAGGACCTGGGTGAGGAGTACTTCAGCTACGACGCACGGCGCCATATCCTTGCCGGGGAGGAGAGCGGGAGGATATTTCGCCTCGGGCAGCGGATCCGCGTGGTCCTCGTTGCCGCTTCGCCTCGCGAGAGGCGCCTTGATTTCAGGCTCTCCGGTCCCCGACAGAAAACCTGAGCTGAAATATCTGCTACACTTCGTCAAGACGGATGAAGAGGCGCAGCGAGAAAAGCATCTCGGCTTGCCCTCTCGGCCGCAGGCCTAAAGAGGAACGGTTTGAAAAGGTGAAGGTTGATATGGCAGATCAAGGAAAGGCTCGGGCGCGCAAGGGGGGAAGCGCCGAGGCCCGGCGACGTGCGGAACTGGACTACCTCCTCTCCACCACGTTCGATACCATCCTGCGCATCGAGGAGCGGTCGCTTGACAACAAGCTTACAGAAGGCCTGACCATAACTGAAGTGCATACCATCGTGGCCGTCGGCCTTCACGAGGAGAACCCGATGAACGTTGTAGCCGCGCGGCTCGGCGTCACCCTCGCCACCCTGACAACCGCCGTAAACAAGCTGGTGAAGAAGGGTTTCATCGGTCGAGGAAGGAGCGAGGAGGATCGCCGGAAGGTATTGGTAAGGCTGACCAACTCCGGCCGAAAGGTCTACCGCGCCCACAACCTCTTCCACCAAAGGATGATCAACGAGGCCTTGGAGGGGTTGAGCGAGAACGAGGAAGTGATATTGGCGAACGCCTTGGCAAAGGTCAGGCATTTCTTCGAGGAGATGTCAGGCGACTGATTGAAAATGCTGTTCAAAGCGAATCCATCAGCAATTCGAAGAAATGATGGAGGACGTGATGCGGTAGCCGGCACAAGAATCCTTGAGGTACAATAATACTTAGATAATCAAATAATTATATTATCAAAGGAAATGTCACGCAGGCCGTGACTCAGGAAGAAGGAGAAGGCATGTCCACATTCGATACCGTTAAAGAAACCCTCGTAGAGAACCAAGATATCGAAGAGGCGAAGATCACCGAAGACGCCACCCTCGAATCTTTGGGGATCGACTCCCTCGACATGGTCGAGCTTATGAGCGATTTGGAAGACAAATGCGAGATCGAGTTCGGCGAGCCTGAAGGCATCGAGACGGTGGGCGCGCTCGTCTCGCATATCGACTCACTGAAATAAGACCCGGCATGAAGACGCGTGTCACCGAATTACTCGGGGTAGAGTACCCGATCATACAAGGGGCGATGGCCTGGGTCGCGAATGCCAGCCTTGCCGGCGCGGTTAGCAAGGCCGGCGGTCTCGGCATCATCGCCGCCGGCGCCGCACCGCTCTCGTGGATCGAGGAGCAGGTATCCATCGCCCGCACGATCACCGACAGGCCGATCGGCGTCAACGTCATGCTTATGAACCCAGACGCCGCACAAGTCGCCGACCTTTTGGCTGACTTGCGGGTCGAGGTAATTACGACCGGCGCAGGAAACCCGGCCGCCTATATCGACCGCTGGAAGGCCGCAGGCGCCGTAGTCGTGCCCGTGGTCGCCTCAAGCGCCCTGGCAGCCCGGATGGAGCGTTCAGGCGCCGATGCCGTCATCGCCGAAGGTTGCGAGGCAGGCGGGCATATCGGCGAGCTCACCACCATGGCGCTCGTCCCGCAAGTATGCGACACCGTGCAGATCCCCGTCATCGCCGCAGGCGGCATCGCAGATGGACGCGGCATGTGCGCAGCCATGGCATTGGGGGCCGAAGGCGTCCAGATCGGCACCAGGTTCCTCACGGTCGACGAATGCACGATCGATGATGCCTACAAGGAAAAGGTCCTTTCCGCAAAAGACTCCGACACGATTGTGACGGGCAGAAACGGCGGGCACCCCGTCCGCGGATTGAAGAACCCCTTCGCACGTACGGTTCGCAAGCTCGAATCCGACCTGAACACCGACCCCGACGAGCTGGAAAACCTCTACGCCGGATCGCTCCGTCGCGCCGTCCAGGGGGATGTGAGCAACGGATCCCTCATGGCCGGCCAGGTCGCCTGCCTGGTACATGAGCGCAAAAGCTGTGCGGACGTCCTCCGTGAGATCACTCACGAGGCCGAGGCGCTTGGCACCTGCAGCCTGGTCGAGGTATGTGGCAAGAATGCGCGGCGCGTGCGCTGCCGGCAGGAAAACGCGGGGTAGGCCATGACGTCCCCAGACCATGGGACATGCCGCCCGGCCCTGCTCTTCTCTGGCCAAGGGGCTCAAAAACCCGGTATGGGATCAGGACTTTTGGATGATCCTGCCATAGCTTC
>JAVBQH010000153.1:0-13021 GCA_031549175.1 Raoultibacter sp. | reverse complement strand
TGACGACTGCAACGAAGGGCTTTGCAAGCTCCTCATCGGTCAATCCGTCAGCCTTCAGCAAACTTCGATGCGGCGCCCGGGCGACGCCTTGCTTGATTGCAGCGCTACGCTGTTCCATGCCTCGTTCCCTTTCGTTCTGGCGGGTAATGAGAAAAAGGGACGGTCACTTTTTCTCATTTTCCCGGCAATAAAAAATCCTGCTGCAAGCTGCACCAGGACTACCAGGAAGGAAGCACAAAGGATTCTTGTGCCTGCAATCATGACCATTAACGGATGTCGCCGGTTCAGCTTTACTTGCCCCTGCCGCCTCCGGAGGTCGTCCGGACAAGGCAAACAGGTCGTTCATGCCAAACTGCTCGGAGGGGGCTTTCGGACCGTCCATCGTTGGCTTGCAGCAACCGCCAACTCTCTTGAAGATGGATGCGTCCCTACTTTCCTCGTCAACGCATTTGCTATGAAGTTGTGTGGAGCAGTATACCTTGTTATAGGCGGCGTGCAAGTAACGAATCCCCTCTTCCTCAAAAACATTCAAAGCACCATTTCTGGGCTTCGGATGTGCCGAGGGAGGGCATGGTGGCTGCCCTCCCTTTTTCTAAACCAGGTTTTCCCTGTTCAAATCAATACTTCCAACACCTTGCTCCTCATTGGTGGAGCATCCCTTGATCAGGCATTCATACCTTCCCAGGCCTTTTCCTCAGAGGCGCCTGACCCGTGGCGTCTGCCGTTTACCGGAGGCTCGCCCTTGGCGGCACGCTCGTAGTCTTCCAAATCCTTGGTGAAGTTGATCCTCCGAACTGTGGCGACAAGCGCGTACACCGCGGTCAGAACCATGCCGATTATCATGTAGAAGTGCACCCAACACCAGGCATTGCCCTCGGCGAGGGGCGTCTCCCCTTCATCGATCTCTACCACAGCCGGCGGGGTTATCAAGGTCACGGCGGGCGGCGCTGCATCCGGTGTAACAGGGGCTGCAGGCGGCACCGGAACCGGCGTCGGCGTCGGCGGTGCCGGGGGGACGGGAGGCACCGGCGGAACCGGGGCGGCGGCGAATGCCCAGCTGCCGGTGAAGACGACGCCTGCCGCATTCACGGTTGCAGATTCCTTATCCCAGCCCGCAAAGCTCCAGGAGCCGCCGGGCACTGGAACCGTCTTCGGGTCGAAGTCGGTCGGGTGAACGACGTCGCCCTGGTGCGCCCGGTACCTGTCCGGAACGTAGGCGAGGACTTCTTGTGGAAGCGTGCTGCCGGGCGTCGCGGATATGAAGGAATGCGTTATGTCATACTCGTTTGCCGTGTAGAAGAAGGTCATCTTCATGCCGTAGACGGCGAGCACCATCGACTGGGTTGCCGGCGGCAGCGCTGTGTAGCCGGGGGCGCCCACGGCATCTTCGGTCACGAGCGAGCCGAAGGTCTGGCCGGTGCGCACCGCGTCGGGCGCGACCCTCGTGGTCGTGCCCTCGAGGAAGTAGTACACCGTGTAGGACACGTCGGTCTTCGCTGCCCACTTCGCCCAGAACTCCTTGGCGCCGGTGGAGCCGGTGGGGATGGCGGGGTCGCCCGCGGGCGCGGTGAGCGCCTGGTCGGTGAACCAGCCGCCGAAGTCGTAGCCGGTGCGGACCGCGCCACGGAGCGTAATGTCGGGCGTGGCGACCGTGTACTCGCCCGGGTTCGCCGGGTTGTTCACGCCGCCGTTCAGGTGGTAGGTTATCGGGTAGGCGACCACGTCGGACCACTTCGCCCAGTAGGTCGTCGTGCCGGCGGGGAACCTCTCGGGGAGGGCGGACACCGGGTCGCCCGAGAGCGCCGCGTTGTCGTACCAGCCCAGGAACGCATGACCGGCGCGCGCGGTCACGGGCATCGTGCGGTCGGCGATAGCCTCTCCGGTCACGCCGGACAGGTCGGGAACCTCCGTCCCGCCGTTCTCCTCGAACACGATGTAGGCCGCGTCGGCCCGGTAGAAGAAGGCCATCTCCTTGCCGTAGGCGTCGAGCACCATCGTCTGGGTGGTCGGCGGCAGCGCGGTGTAGCCGGGGACGGACTTGGCGTCCTCGGTCACGGTCGAGCCGAAGGTCTGGCCGGTGCGCACCGCGTCGGGCGCAACGCTTGCGGCCGTGCCCTCAAGGTAGTAGTGCACCGTGTAGGACACGTCGGTCTTCGCCGCCCACTTCGCCCAGAAGGCCTTGGCGCCGGTGGAGCCGGTGGGGATGGCGGGGTCGCCCGCGGGCACGGTGAGCCCCTGATCGGTAAACCAGCCGCCGAAGTCGTAGCCGGTGCGGACCGCGTCACGGAGCGTAATGTCGGGCGTGGCGACCGTGTACTCGCCCGGGTTCGCCGGGTCGTTCACGCCCCCGTTCAGGTGGTAGGTTATCGGGTAGACATCGACCGGCTTATAGTAGAAGTATACCGTTGCCCCGAGCATCGGGTTGTAGTCGATGGTCGCTGCTCCGCCAACGACGGTCAACGGGTTGCCGTCAAGCGTCGCATGATCGAATATCATTGTTTTGGGAACTATGTAGACTTCCCGAGGGCCTGCAGGATAAAGACCACTTTGTTCAACGTCGGCCTCGGGCCGGAGATTATCGTACACGTGGAATACACGAAGCTGGAGCGGATCCGACAGAAATGCCGCCCCCCTGATATCGAACCCCCCAGCTGACGTATGGCCGTCAATCTGGAACGTTCCTGGTGGAAGAGGCCCAGAAAGCGGCACCGGCAAGAAGCTGTAACCCATCCCCTTTGGGCCGATGTAATACTCATCATAGAGGGTACTTACCCCGCTCGCGCTGTTGATGACAAGGGTGTCATACCAGTTTTCCTCATCTATCGTTCCGCTATAAGAGACGCGTCCGTATTCATTATAAGCATCGATTCCGTTGATGGGCTTGTAGTTCGGTTGGACCTTGGCGCCGAGGACGAGATGCCACACTCCCTCGTCATTTTGAAAGGCCCCCACCGTGATATAGAACCCATTCGACGATGATGCCTCAGTCATCGGCATATAATTATACCTGGTCAATGTAACAGTCAAGGTTCCCGCCACACTGTCATCCCAGCCAGTCTGCAACAAGATGATCGGTGAGAGGTGACCGAGGCGCGCCTCGACACCGTCAGCCACCTTTTCCACCTGTGCCACAGCGTCGGGAGAATGGTAGACGGCTGTCTGCGCGGCATCCAGGCCGGTGTTCTCAAAACGAATGCCCAGGGTGCCGTTCGGCTGGATCTCGTTCCCCTGCGCATCATAGATCACCACATCGAAGGCGCGGTATCCGACAAGTTTTTTGTTTTGCCCGGCGGCCTTGGCCTCCGCCACACGCTGCACCTCGTCAGACTGCAAAACTGTCACCCTCAAAGTCGCCCCGGCGGGCAAGACACCGGCTGCAGCTTCAACAATGACCTTGACGTCCTCGACATCATCCGCCAAGAAAGCCGGCGGGCTCTCATCCTCTGCCAAAGGGGAAGTGCCGCTTTGCCCAGGAAGGACAGCGGGTTCCTCAGTGCCAAGTGGGGTGCTGGTATCATTGACGGGATCAACAGGCGAGCCTAAAGGGTCGTCGCCGGGAAGGCCTGGCTCCTGATCCGGAGCCTCACTCCCCTCTGACATCTCCTGTGCTGGGGGCACACCTGTGCCTGAGCCTTCTACTGACCCTGCATTTCCCCCGTCTGCAAATGCCGCGACATTTGACATCAGGAGGATCAAGGCAAGCGAGATTGCCACCGCAAGGATTCTTGTGCCTAATGAATTACTGAAGTCTTGGATTACCTTCTGAGCTCTCATCTCAAACACCCCCGAATTTCCACCCTGTGGCCCCTGGCCACACTTTCATCTACCAACGTTTCGGATGAGGTCAACTTCGTATTCAGGATTTTCAATTTGCGCATCATAGGGGAAGGCACACCCCCCATTAAACCAAGCTATTTATACCATTTTATTGTTTCGCATAGGTTTCGGTGGCATTTGTTTATGCCCATTTCCTGCGGTTTTATTTTTCCATACCAAATCAAGGGGTTTATTCGGCGTTGCAACGGCATCGTCGCCAAAGCTTCGCCAAAGCTTCGCCGAGGCGCCCAATGCCAAATCAAGCCTCAAGGGCAGAATCGGCCTATACGATGCCTTGCCTGATGCGGGTTATCGACACGGGGGTGATGCCCTTCGTTGGCTTGAGAAGCTCCTGTAAGAATATATCGGGACGCAGGCTCCCTGTGGGTTTCGCAATGAGGCTGAACTCGAGTATATTTCCTTCAAGGGCGGGCTCACCTTGCAAGAACTCCTTCACCTCAAGCGTCTTCTGCTTCTTCTTGCGGACCACCGTGACCTCTTCGGGCGGTGCGAGCGGCCCTTCGGGCACCTGGGAAAGCACCGCCCGATAGGTGCTCACGGGATAGGCGACCGATGCCGCCGGCGCCTTATGTCCAATGTATTCGCAGGATAGCACCAGCAGGTCGGGCACGCTTGAGACAAAAAGCTGCTCGTAGATTTCATCAGGCGCGATATAGCGCGTCAACTGGAGGTCGAAGCATTCACGCGCGCCTCCCACCCCGACAGGCAAAGCCGCCCCGAATGCGATCTTCATATGAGGGGAAAAGCCTTGGCTGATGGCATAAGGCAAGCCAGCCCTGCGCACCGTGCGCTCGAGGGCGCGCGCGACCTCGAGGTGAGACAGCATGGCAAGCCGCCCCGCCTTTCGGTAGAAGACCCTCAACCGGAAGTTCTCAGGGTTAGTCATGGCGCTCCCCCTGGATATGGTTTTCGTAGGCCAGCCGTGTGCATACGCCGCACGCGCTGCAGGAACCGCGCGTGCAGTCCGGCGTGGTTGCCCCCTCAAGGGACCTCTGCCTCTCGCGCAGCAGGAATGCCGCGTCGAGGCCTGCGTCTATATGGGCCCAGGGCAGCACGGCGCCGTCATCGTAAGAATGACACGCCCATCGACCGGGGTCGAGGGCAAGCTTTTTCGCCGCCGTGTCCCAGGCCTGCCGGTTGAAATGCTCGGTCCAGGCATCGAAGCGCGCACCCTGCCTCCAAGCCTCCTCGATCCAGGCCGCCGCATTGCGGCCCCCGCGGCTCAAGGCCGCCTCGATGTAGCTTGTCGCAGGGTCGTGCCAATGCACGTCGATCGCCTTGTATTTGATAGAGGAGCGGAGAAGCGCCACCCTTCGAAGGGCCTCCTCGGCGGCTATCTGCCCCTCCCACTGGAATGGCGTCTGAGGCTTCGGAACGAAGAGCGCACAAGATATGCTGAAGCGCACATTGCCCTGCTGGCCTTCGGGGACGGCCTTCCTGGCGCGGTCGTAGGCACGCTGCGCAAGCGAGGCGATGCCCTTTATGTCGTCGTCGCACTCCGTCGGCAGCCCGATCATGAAATAGAGCTTGCAGCGGCGCCATCCGCTTGAAAAGGCCGCGTCTACCGCTGAAAAGAGGTCGTCCTCACTTACCTGCTTGTTCACCACGTCGCGGAGGCGTTGCGTCCCAGCCTCAGGGGCGAAGGTCAAGCCGCCCTTCTTCTGGCCGGCAACAAGGGAGGCCATATCGACGCCGAAGGCATCGAGGCGCTGTGACGGGATCGAAATCCGGATGCCCTTGCCTTCGCAGGCATGGTTCAGCTTGCCGAGGATGGCATCGATCTGAGAATGGTCGGTTGTCGAAAGCGACGTGAGGCTGACCTCGTCATAGCCTGTTGCCGCCAACCCTTCGAGGGTCGATGCCACGATGTTTTCCACCGAGCGTTCACGCACCGGCCTTGAGGTCATCCCCGCCTGGCAGAACCGGCAACCGCGTGTACAGCCGCGCAAAACCTCGACATTGAGCCGGTCATGCACCATTTCTGCAAACGGTACGATACAGGGCTCCCAGCCAGGGCTTTCCGCAAAGCCGCCGAAGACGCGCTTCGTGAAGCGCACCGGGAGCCCCGGCTCTTCCGGCTTGATCCAGACGCCTGACGCCGCTGCCTCTTCCTCGGTGTTGAGCGTATAGAGGCCCGGCGCATAGCAGCCTTCGATTCCGTTGAGTGCTTTGAGTATCTCACGGCGCGGCCTCCCCTCTTTTTTGAGACGCTGGTGCAAAGCGAGGATCTCACCCGTCGACTCCTCCCCTTCACCAAGCGAGACGATGTCGACGAACGGCCAGTAAGGCTCCGGGTTGAAGGTGCAGGGGCCGCCGGCGATGATAATCGGGTCGCCGTCTGACCGCTCGGATGCATGCAGGGGTATGCCTGCAAGATCGAGGGTCTCGAGCACGTTGGTGGCCACCAGCTCGTGAGACAAGGTGATGCCTACCGCATCGAACTCATTTAGGGGGGCGCAGCTTTCCAGGGAGAAGAGCGGCAAGCCGGCCTCGCGCATCAGGTCGCAGAATTCAGGGGCGGGCAGGAAGCTGCGTTCGGCTGCCATGTGGGGCACGGCGTTCACCGCGTTGCATAGGATGCGTATCGCCTGGTTTGCCTGCCCGATCTCATAAGTGTCGGGGTACACCATGCAAAAGCGGTATTCCGCTTCCGGTTTGTAGGTACAACCCCATTCGTGGTTGATATAGCGCGCGGGGCGCTCGGCTTTTGCCAACAGGGCGGCAAGCCTTGGCCATAGGTCAGTCATCGATGTGGTCTCTAATCCTTTTTAAACTTCTTGACAACGGTGTCGGAAATGATGTCGGCGGCCTTGGCGGCAGAGCCGGGGATGACGCCGGCATCCGATGCGGCGTTCATCGCGCTGTCCACAACCGAGGTCGCAACAGGGACAGCCTGCCTCATGGCCTCGTTTGCCAAAGCCCCGGCCTTCTTGCTGACCGATTGGACGGCAGCCTTGACGCTCGGCTTCTCTGCAACCTTGTGCGCAGCCTGGGCCACCTTGTCGCGGGCCTTGACCGCCACCCCCGCAAGGTGGGCGATAGAGCCGCCACCTTCGAAATACTCTATGGCGGCATGCCCCATGGCGCAGGTGCCCGCATAGCCGACGCCCGCCTTGATTGCCCAGCCAAGGACAGGGACGCATCCGACCAGCTGCCGTGCCACCGCGCGGCAGGCGAACCCGCCTGCGACGACTGCGGCGAGCTCTTTGACGCGCTCGAGGTTCATGGGCTCGCCATAGGCGGCGGCAATCTGGAGCAGCATCTTCGCCTGGTTGAGCGTCATCAACGGCAGGTCGGCGCCGGGAAGGAACACCACCAGCCCGATGCCGGCGTTTTGCATGGAGGTCGCACCGACCGCCTCGAGCGAGAGGGGGCGGCGGACGAAGGCGAAGGCGAGCGCGAAGGCGAGCCGCCGGTCGCGGCAGGCCTCGATCACCCATTCCCCCATCCTGTTCCTCATGGAGGCCGAGCTTTCCTCGTCAAGGAGGAAGGGCTCCTCGCCCGTTTCCTCGGGAAGGCCCTTTGCACCGTAAAGGCTGCTCGGGGCGATAAGGTCTTCGACAAGCAAGGGGTTGCCGTTGCCCTGGTTGATCTCCATGACCAAGTCGGGCAAGGTGGTGACCACCATGACGGGGACCCCTGCCTGACGGAGGTCTTGCGCATAGCTTCCGATATGGGGGTCCAAGCCGGCTACGATGACCGCTATGTCGGATCCGACCTGTACCATCACGGGAAAGCTCGGGAAGTACACGATGCTCACCTGGGCATGCGATGAGGCGGACGCGAAGCTTTGCCGCACAAGCGCCTGAAGGTCGCCCGGCGAGCTCTCGTCCATATAGATATTCACTTTGATAGGGGTTTGACGTGCCCCTTCGATATTCGTTGCTTCGTCAATGACCGCTTTGACATCTACTGGAAGCTGCATCGGGATCCCACTCTCCTATTTTCCGCTATGCGCCCAAACAGAACCGACCAGGCCCAAAAGCATGAAGTTCGCCATCATGAACGATGTACCCCAGCTCACAAAAGGCAGCGGTATGCCGGTAATGGGCATAAGCCCGCACGTCATACCAATGTTTTCAAGTATCTGGAACAACCACATACCGATGATGCACATTACAATCAGGCTACCGAACAGGTTTCCTGCTGCATTCGCAATACGGAAGCATATCAAAACCAGTGCGGCATACAGTGCCAATAGTATGAAAACACCGAAAAACCCAAGCTCTTCTGCCAATACACAGAAGATGAAGTCTGTGGGCGCCTCGGGCAGGAAGCCGAGGGTGGATTGAGTGGCGTTCAGAAGACCCTTGCCGAACAGCCCTCCCGACCCGATGGCTATCTTGGCCTGCGCCAAGTTGTAGCCCTCATCCGACTGCGCATAACTTTGGTCCACGAAGACCAGCAGGCGGGCCCGCTGGTAGTCTTTCAAGAGCTTGTACTCGCCCGTCGAGCCCTTGATCAGTTCATCGATCCCCATAAGGAGGGCTATCGCGACGATGCCGACCAAAAGAGTGATTATCAGGTATTTCGGGCGGGCCCCGCCTACAACCAGGGCGACGGCGGCAATGAACAGGTACACGAGGCCGGTACCGAGGTCGGGCTGAGTCATGACGCAGACGAAGGGTATGAGCAGGATCCCCAGCGTCTTGAGGTACTCCCGCGGGTCGTCAAGCTTGCCGCCATAGCGCGAGACCACGCTTGCAGCCAGGAGAATCATCGTCAGCTTCGCGAACTCGCCCGGCTGCATCTGGAAGCCGAATATGCTGATCCACGAGGTCGCCCCCTTGTTCTCGACCCCAAGGAGGGGGATGTGGGGCGAAAGTATCAATATGACGTTCACCACGATCAGCACCGTGGTGTAATCCGATAGTATCCGATAGTCAAACCGCCAGATCAACACCATGAGGACGATGCCGCCGACGACACCCATGAGCTGTCGGGAGAAATTATAGTCCTCGTTGGTATAGACAGCCGACCATACGATCATGAGGCCGAAGCTCGCAAGAAGCGCTATCACGATCACGAGAGGCAGGTTGAGATACTTGAAGCGGCGCGGCTTGGTCGCGTCGACGACAAGCTTGTCGGGGGCCTTGACGGACTGTATTTGCGGGACGAAGGGCACGGGTCTCTTCCTAATCTGTTCTTCCGGTGCTGCCGGTGCTCGTGCCGGGCTCGGGCTCTACCGTCTTTCCGGTTGAGCCGGGGATCGGCGTGAGCGTGGCGTCGAGCGTTCCCTCGTCCGCACGCAATGCCGCTCCCAACACCTCGGCGCAGACCGGGCAGGCCGACTGGGCGCCGGCGTCGCCTTCCTCGACCACACACGCTACAACATATTTGGGGTTGTCATAGGGTGCATACGCCGCAAACCAGCCAAAATCCCTTTTTCCTGCAACCTCGGCGGTACCCGTCTTCGCCGCCGCGTTCGTGATGCCGTTCCTGTGAAGCGTTCGCGATACCGTGGCGTCCTCCTCGGCAACACCTCGCAAGGCGTCACGCATGATAGCAAGGTTCTCATCTTTGACCTGCAGGGTTGAAAGGACTTCGGGCTTCATGGTCAGGACCGTGCCGCCGTCGGAGTTCTTCACCTCTTTGAGGACATGCGGCTTCAACACCTTGCCGGTAGCCACCGCCGCATAGCCGACGGCCATTTGCATAGGGGTGACCAGGACATATCCCTGCCCGATAGACATGTTCGAAAGGTCTCCCGGCTTCCATGACGCCTCTTCAGGGACATCCTTGAAATACTCCGCCTTCCATTCGGGGGTGGGGATACGCCCCCCCTCCTCGCCGCCAAGGTCGATGCCGGTCTTGCTGGCGAAGCCGAACCGCTTGATGAAGTCTTGCATGGCGGTGTTCCCGATGCTTTTGCGCGCATCGTAGAAGGATTTGGCTAGCTCGTAGAACACGACGTCGCACGAGACCACGACACCGGTCCTGAAGTCGAGCCACCCGTGGCCATAGGTGTTCCAGCACTTCTGCGGGTATTCGGTGCCAAACCCAGTCCAGGTGCCCTGACAGTCCCACTGCGACTTGGCGTCGCCGAACCCGAACTCGAGGCCTGAGAGGCCGGTGAAGGCCTTGAAGGTCGAGGCCGCCGGATAGGTGCCGGCAATCGCGCGGTTCAAAAGCGGGTAGTGGGATTCGACGGTGTTGAAGAGGTCCCATACCTCCTGCGATATCCCGCCTATAAAGCTCTCGGGCGTGTACGTCGGATAGTTTGCAAGCGCCACCACGCCGCCCGTGGCGGCATCAAGGCAGACGAGCGACGCCGCCGTGCCCTTGCCCGATCCTATTGCACCGGTCGGCGCCACAAGCGCCGCGAGCGCCTTGTCGGCGACCTGCTGCACGGGGGCCTTGATGGTAAGGTAGATGTCGTTTCCCTTCGAGGGATCGGTCTCGCTGATGACCTGGCGGACGGTGCCGTCGGCGTCGGCCACGACCACCCGCTGCCCATGGTCTCCGGCAAGCAGGGTGTCATAGCTCGCCTCGACGCCTCCCTTGCCGATCTGGTCGCCCATCTCGAAGTCGGATCCCGCCTTCTTCACCTTCATCTCTTCTTCCGAGATGGGGCCCGTATACCCGAGCACATGCGCCGCAAGCGCGCCCCAGGGATATTCCCTGACCGTGCGCGACTGCGTCGTAACGCCGGGGAAGGCATCGATATGCTCGGAAAGGAAGGCGACGTCGCGCAGCTTGACGTCGCTTGCCACGACGCGCTGGCTTTGCGCGCCGCTTGAGGAGTCCTGGATGCGTTGGCGCACGATGTTGTGCGGGATGCCGAGGAGCGCCGACAGGCGTTGGATGACCGTCCGGTCCTTCGCAACCTCGGCATCGGCCACGACCGTCAGGGAGGTGCGGTTCTTGACGAGGGGGATGCCGGCGGCATCGTAGATGCATCCGCGCGGCGCCGTCGTCGATACGGTCGTGTACAGGTTCTCGTTTGCCTTCTTCGTGTATTCGTCCCCCGACATGACCTGCATGCTGAAAAGCTTGACGCCCAAAGTGCCGAATATGGCGGCGGCAAAGACCCCCATCGCGACGAACCGGGTCTTGAGCTTCTCGGAGACGGCTATGTTGTGCTCGGTTCCGACTTTCACCGTCGTCGCCGCCCCGCTGCTCCTCCCCTTTCCGCCAAGGCTCGAGGGGATCCCGACCGTGTCGATCGACTGGACGCTGCGCTTCGAACCGCCTACATGGGCGCCTTTAGAACGGTTTACCAGTGTAAACACCACAAGGACCACTATGGCGAGGATGACAATGGTTATGATTATCGCAATAACTGCGGCAAACACGTAAAGCGCCCTTTCTACCGGCGACGCGTCTTACCGGACGATTTTTTTACTTTCGTTCGTGGAAGCGACGAGGCGTGGACGGATACTTTTCTGGACGGCACCTTGGTACCGAGGCCTGCCGGGGCCAGGATCCGCAAGGCGATCGGATAGAAGATGAGGCCGAAGACGCAGTCATACAAGGCGCATGGCAAGGCGCGGTACACCAAGGCCTCCACTGGGCTTGCCGCCACGCCGAAACCTAGCATGAAGACGCCATACAGCAGCTCGACGGCAAATGCCGCGACCACGAAGATGGTGATCGGCATGAACAGGGTGTCGTTGTTGAGCACGACGAATGCCCGGGACGTGGCGAAGGCCGCCAACACCAAGAGGAAGGCCATAAGGCCTACTGGCCCATATCCGATCAGGTCGTACACGAGGCCTAAGACGAAGGCAAGCACATAGACTGAAGGGCGCGGGCGCACAATCGCAACCACCAGCACATAGGCGAGGATGAAGTTCGGCATGGCCGAGAAGATCGCGATATTGGGAGCGATGATGATCTGGGCGATGCAGGCAATGGCCGCACCGATCAGAACCATTATCGATTCACGGTTGATCATTCCCATCACCTCGCTCTCTACGTGGACGACTCCCAGGCCCGGGCGGCCTTGGCCTCTACGGCCGTGTCGTGCTGTCGGGCGTCGTCAAGACGCCTTCGGAATTCATCTTCAAGACCACCAATACCTCTTCAAGGGGCCCGGTATCGCTGTTGGGTGCCACGACTATCTTGCGGATGGCACCGTTGTTCTCCTGATCGACACGGACCACCATGCCGACAACCAGGCCGCGGTTGTAGTTGCCGCCGAGGCCGGATGTGACGATGACATCGCCCACCTGCACCTTGGCATCGTTGCTGACGTCCTCGAGGTACAGCAGCCCTTCCAAGGAGCCCCTCAAGACCCCTTCGGCGCGGTTCGACTGTATGAGCACGGCCACGCCGCTTTGCGGGTCGGTCAGCAAACGGACATCCGCTGAAAAAGGCGTCGTGGCTATCACCTGGCCGACCACGCCGGTCGGCCCCATCACGGTAAGGCCTGCGGTTACGCCGTCGTTCGACCCTTTGTCGATCGTGACCACCTGCTCCCAGGCATTCGTGCTGCGGTTTATGACGCGGGCGGCGCTGGTCTCAAGCTTGTACGTGTCCCGCAGCGCAAGGAGCGCCTCGAGGCGCTGTGCCTCTTGTCGGTACTCCTCCATTTGCGAAATACTTTCGCGGAGCTGCTGGTTCTGCTCGCGCAGGGCGCTCAGGGTGGATTCCGAGGCGGACCCGTTCTCGACCGATTCTGCAACGGCGTCCGTGCCAGACCCCACAACGCCGCTGACCATCTTGAAGGGAACCGTCCCGACCGAGACGGCGTTCTGGATGCCGTGCAAAGGGCCGAAAGACCCTTCCCGGGAATACACGGCTACAAGGACAAGGGAGAGCACGAGGAGTGCAATCAACAATATCCGGCTACCGACTGCAGAGGTGTTCTGTTGCGTTTTCAGTGCCATTGAAAAGTGGTGGCAGTCCTATTTCGATCGCATGAGGGTCTGCTTGAGGGCTGTTGGCGTTTCAAGGACCTTCAAGCATCCCATTACTACATTTGTCAGGGCGGTCTCGCTTGTCCAGACCGGTATCTCGAGCTTCTCGGTGAGATAGCGGTCGAGGCCGGAAAGCAGGCCGCCGCCGCCTGTCAAAAGGATACCGTTTTGTATGATATCGCTTGCCAGGTCGGGGTTCGTCTTCTTAAAGGTCTCCTTGATGTGCGTTACCATCTCGTCGATGGGCGGCTTCAGCGCGGCACGCACGTCCTCCGACTGTATCGTTACCTCCTTCGGCTGCTCGGTCACGACGTCTTGGCCGG
>JAVBQH010000015.1:0-10183 GCA_031549175.1 Raoultibacter sp. | reverse complement strand
ATGGTGGCGACCAACGCCTTTGGGATGGGCATCGACAAATCGAACGTGGGCTTCGTCATCCACCACAATATGCCGCGCGATATCGAAAGCTACTACCAGGAGGCAGGCCGTGCCGGCCGCGATGGAAGCCGGGCCGACTGCATCCTCATCTACAACAAGGCCGATGTCGAAACGGCCAAGTACTTCGTCGAATGCGGCCTGGAGGAGCGAGGCCAGCAAGGCATGGATCATGCACTCTCCCGCGAGCTGTACAAACGCGACCTGGAGCGCGTGCGCCAGATGACCTTCTACTGCACGACCGCCGACTGCCTCCGCTCGTTTTTCCTGCGCTATTTCGGCGAACAGGATGCGCCGTTCAGATGCGAGAACTGCTCGAGCTGCGCCGCCGAAAGCGAGCTTGTCGATGCCACGCTCGATGCGCAGAAGGTCTTGTCGTGCGTGCTGCGCCTCGACCAGCGAGAACGGGCAGTCGGGCGGATGATGATCATCGACATCCTGCGGGGTTCGCAAAACCAGAAGGTGTTGGAATCCGGCTTTGATACCCTGTCTACCTATGGGCTTATGAAAGACGCGTCGAAGGACATGATGCACGTGCTTTTCGACGCCTTGATTGCGAAGTCCTATCTCCGTGCAACCGACAGCAAATACCCTGTTATCGTCTGCACCAAAGAGGGGAGGGATTTCCTCAGCCGGCAAGACCCCTTCACCATCAAGGTGGCCAAAAAGAAGCTCGAGCCGAAGGCCATACAGGAAGGCGGAGCCGCCCCTGTCCGTGGGCGGCCCGGCACGAAGCCGACAGAGGTGCTCAACGATCCCAAGCTGTTCGAAGAGCTGCGCGCCTTGCGTTTTGCCCTTGCGCAGGAACAAGGTGTGGCCGCTTTCATCATCTTCTCCGACAAGACGCTCCGTGATATGTGCGCAAGGCTCCCGCAGACCCACGAAGACTTCCTCGAAGTATCAGGGGTGGGCAAGAACAAGGCCGAAAAGTACGGCGCCGAATTCCTGGCCTACATCGCAAAGCACACAACTCCTGCCCGGTGATGCGGCCTCCCTTTGCGCATGCGGCCGCAGAGCCTGGCTGATGCTTGCTGTGGGCGGCAGGCAAATCCGCGGACCGGTCAGCTCATGATCCGCCGTCCGATATTGAAGAGCAGTTTGAACCCAGGGGGCTGGAAGCGGCGTTTGACCCGCCTCATCTCTGTGGAGACGGCGATGTTTTGCGGGCAATGCGATTCGCAGGCCTTGCATTCGATGCAATCGGATGCAAGGTGGGCATCTTCGCCCGCGAGGCCGGTTGAAGTGGCATATTGTGCTATGCCTGCGACAAACCCGCTCACATAGCTGGTGTTGTATGCGGCAAGGCACGCCGGAATGTTGATGCCCTTGGGGCAGGGCATGCAGTAATTGCATCCCGTACAGGGGATCTTGTAGCTTTTGTTGAAGGCGTCGATCACGGCGGCCAGGGTCTGCCGCTCTTCTCCGCTCAGCATTTCTGGGTGGGAGGCAGCGGCGAGGGCAAGGTTTTCCGCAAGCTGCGCTTCGTTGCTCATGCCCGAAAGCACGACGGTCACTTCGGGTTGGTCCCATAGCCAGTTGAGCGCCCACTCTGCGGGTGTGCTCGTAGGCCGGGCAGACTCGAAGAGGCGCTGCGCCTCGGCGGGAAGCCCGGTTGCCAATTTGCCGCCCAAAAGCGGCTCCATGACGATCACGGGAAGTCCGCGCTTGGCAGCGGCATGCAAGCCGGCGCGTCCTGCCTGGTAATTCTCGTTGATGTAGTTGTATTGGATCTGTACGAAATCCCAATCATAGGCATCGAGCACGGTGTTGAACTGCCCAGCCGGCCCATGATAGCTGAAGCCGATACGTCTGATCTCGCCGCTTTGCTTTTTCCCGGCGATCCACTCTTCGATACCCAGCTGTTTGATACGTTCCCATTGGGCGAAATCCGAGATGTTGTGGATGAGGTAGTAGTCGATGTGGCCGGTCTGCAGGCGCTCTTTCTGTATGTCGAAGTACTTGTCGAAATCTGCCGGGGACTTGCAGTTGGCATGCGGAAGCTTGGTGGCGATATACACCTGGTCGCGCATTTTGTTCCGTTCGAGGATGGCCCCGAGCGCCTCTTCGCTTCCGTTGTACAGGTACGCCGTGTCGAAGTAGTTGACGCCTCCTTTTATCGCCTGCATCACCAGTTTTTCGGATGCCTCTATATCGATACGCCCGAGGGAACCAGGGAGCCTCATGCATCCCAGGCCAAGTGCAGAAAGCTCAGTGCTGGTTTTTTGATCCGTTCGAAACTGCATACTGCCTACCATCCTTTGTTCGTACCGAAGCCCCTGTTGTTAGGGCATTTTCTTGGTAGAATAAGCTGCGAAACGAAGATTAAGAGATTATAGCTCTTATCCCCGTTTTG
Organism: Raoultibacter sp.; assembly: GCA_031549175.1. Lineage (GTDB taxonomy): Bacteria > Actinomycetota > Coriobacteriia > Coriobacteriales > Eggerthellaceae > WRIS01. Next base: position 7,773 of record JAVBQH010000015.1, on the reverse strand, counting down.
AACGAGCAGTTATTTTGGAGGGATCCGATATGAAAACGTTACGCCGGAACACCGTTTTCGCATGTGTGCTGATATGTTGCGCGCTCTGCCTTATGTGTTTATCAGGCTGCGTCCTTTCGCTTAATAAAGCAAGCAATGCAGTACCTCAAAAGGAAAACAGCGCTGCGAAAAAGGAACATGATAACGGGCTTGTTGATGCATGGGACAAGTCGGTCTCCTATAGGGTTGTCTGGGAGGAATTCAAGGAGAAATCCGGCTCTAACCTTGAAACCTCGACTTCTGCTACCGGCGTTGATATTTCTGTGCGCTATCCCCAGTTCAAAGGGATCAAATCGGGGCATGAAGAATCCATAAACCAGGCAATCAAAAAAAGGGCAATGACAACAGTTGATCGCATGTACCTGAACCCGAGCGAATCGATGCGTGAGGTCCTTGCGGAAAACAGAAACGCGGACGGGGGGAATTTCATCGGGAGCACCGTTGAACCCACCATCACCTACAACGATGAAGACATCATCAGCGTTGCGTTTGACGATCACTATTTTATCGGGTCTATCTACCTCGAGTTCCAAGATCTGAGGACAATCAATATCAACCTGCAAACAGGAGAGGTCTACCATTGGACCACTGATATTATGACCCCTGATGAAGGTTTTGCTACCACATGGAGGAAGAGAAGCATCAGCAAAGACGGAATATCGGAGTTCCTTAAACGACTGCCCCAGGAAGACCTGCTTCCCATTCTTTCGAACGACAAAGCCTACAGCAACCGTTATTTTTCCGATTTCTACATTAATAATAGTAAGGAGATATGCATTGTCGTCACATACCATTTGGGCGATGAGCAAGGTATTGCCCGGGGATGGCAAGACGCGTATTTTACCTACGACGAATTACTGCCCTACAAAACAGCAAGCTCTTTTTGGGATATTCCCTCTTTGAAGGATCGATAAGGCTGCAGCACCCATGTGGGAAAAACTGCAAAGATGCCTTGCTGAGCTGCAGGGGTCTATCGGTAGGCCTCGTGCCATAGGTTGACGGTTGCATAGCTGCGCCAAGGGCGCCAGTCCTCCGCTTTTGCCGCCACCTGCTTGAACAATGTCGGTGCATAAGCGATGTCCGTATCGGCACGGGGCTGAAGGAACACATCGGGCCATTCCATCGTGCGCATGGCGATATACTGCGCCGTCCAAGAGCCTATCCCCTCTATTGCAAGGAGGCTTTCAGCCTCCTTTTCTGGGTCTGAGCTCATATCGAGCGTGATTTCGCCGGCCGCCAACGCATGTGCCAGGTTTTCCACTGCCCTTGATTCGGCAGGGGTGGCGCCGAGCGATGACAACCCGGAGGATTTCTTGGAGGCAAGCATGTCTTCCGGAGTGGGGAAGGCGTGTGTCAAGCCATTGATTCCGGTTTCAAGCGGCTTGCCGAGTTCTTGGACGATCCTTCCCGTCAAGGCGACTGCCCTTTCATCGTCTCCTGCTTGCTTGAAGATGGCCTGTGCCGCCAGCTCGAACGCATCATAGCTTCCCGGCAGTCGGGTTCCTTTGATGCAGAGACCAGGCCGCACATTGTTCATAGAGGCCAGCGTTTCATACACCGCGTCCGGTTCGCAATATAGGTCGAACAAATGCCGAATGCGCGCCAAGACCTGGGGCATCACGGGGATCAATGCTTCGCTTACGGTGACGGAAAGTGAGTTCTTGCCATGGTTGTTCCCGACTTTGACCCAGCCGAAAAGCTCTTTGCCCCGGGCATCAGTATGGTGAACCGTCCGATAATAGGCATCTTCTTGAACCGCTTCGGTCCCCGGGCTTGCGTGACGCCTCAAGAATTGCAGGAGTTCCTGCCAGCGGTAGGGCGGGCGGTAGCCAAGTTGCAGGGTTATCTCGTTTTGCTGGTTGCCCCGCACTGCAGACTGCCTGCGGAGGGCGGTGGGGGATAGGCTGTAATGCTTCTTGAAGAGGTCGTTAAAACGCCTGAGGCTTCCGAAGCCTGATGCCATCGCGACATCGACCACCGGCAAGTCGGTGTCGGTGAGCAAGTTCTTTGCCAGCAGCAGCCTGCAGGTTTGTAGATACTGCACCGGGGGGATGCGGTATTCCGCTGTGAAGACGCGCCGCAGGTGGCGGTCGGTGCAGCCGAGCCTGCCCGCCAGGGTGTCAAGGCTTTGGCCGCTTCTGCAATCTTCCTCCAAGAGCCGTGCAGCGCGTCGTGCAAGGTTCGAGGTTGCATCCGTGATCGACCTTCCGGGTGCCAATTCAGGGCGGCACAGGAGGCAGGGTCGGTATCCGGCCTGTTCAGCTTCGGCAGCGGTTTCATAGAAGCTGCAGTTTGCCTCCTTGGGGGTTCTCGCGCGGCATACTGGGCGGCAGTATATCCCCGTCGATGAGATCGCGACGAAGAACCGGCCGTCGAAGCGTGCATCCTTCGATATAAATGCTGCGTAGAGCCCATTTTGACGCGCCTTCACATTCATGGCCGCTCCTTTTCTCCGACGCCTTCAGTATAACTACGGCCGAAAACCAATACTCGCCAAATTCGGACATGCAAACGCGGCCACACGGTGGGAACAAGGCGGGATGAGCTCGGGCCGGGCTTGTATGCAGGGAAAAACAACGAGGTCCGAAAAAGGCCAGAAACCAGATACCCAAGCCTCTACATTGATTACGGCGCCACACGAAATTTGAGGGATATGACCAAAGGAGAAAACATGGGAGATGCGAAAAACAAGGAAGTAGCAGCAAGGTATTTCGAAGAGTACTGGAACCGGGCGAACGCCGGCGTCGTCGACGAACTGTGCACGTCTGACGTGCACACGTTTGCGCCCCTCGTGGGAGACTTCAACGGGCGCGAGGAGGTCAAGGGTATCATCGGTATCCTTCACGACGCCATCGAGGGCTTTCACTTCGAGGCGACCCGGCCGCTTGTCGCCGAAGGCGATACGGTGGTATGTTGCTGGAATGCAGTCGGTACGGTAAGAAAGGCCATCGGATATTTCCCGGGAAAAGGCGAAAAGCTGAGTTTTACCGGAGTTTCGATCTATACGATGAGGGACGGGTTGATTGCCGAAGAGATCAACGAAGAAGACGGCATGAAGGCGCTTGTCCAAGCAGGGGTCTTGACCCTCTAGGAAGACGCGACCCGAGAAAAGGGGACTGTCCCCTTTTCTCGGGTTGGTTGTCCGGTTCCCTACACTAGAGGGCATGGGAGATGAGGGCAGGCAATTATGCTTCTTAACATCAGCGGGAGAACCGATATCGTCAGCTACTACAGCGACTGGCTCTTCAATCGTTTCGACGAGGGGTATGTCTATTCCCGCAACTCGCTTTTCCAAAACCAGGTAAGACGCTACGAGCTGAACCCGGAGAAGGTGGACTGCCTTATATTCGGCTCCAAGAACTATGCCCCGGTGCTCGACCGCATCCACGAGATATCTTGCAGGTTCAACACCTATTTCAACTACACGATCACGGCCTACGGGAAAGATATCGAAGCGGCCGTGCCGGCCATCGACGAAAGTATCGAGATGCTTCTTTTGTTGGCGCAGATCGTCGGCAAGGAACGGGTGGCGTGGCGCTACGACCCGATCCTCCTTACCCGGGATTACACCAAGGAGCGCCATGTGGACACCTTTGCCTACATTGCCGGGCACCTGGCCGGATCCGTCGACCGCTGCATCTTCAGCTTCGTCGAGATGTATAAGAAGCATGAGGTGAACCTTCCCGAGCTCATACCTTTGACTGGCGATGACATGGACTATATCGCGTCGCGAATCGGCACGGTATCTCGTAAGTGCGGCATCCGCCTTCAAACCTGCGGGCCGGAGGAAGACTACAAGCGATACGGCATCGAGACTTCGGGGTGTGTCACCCTTGACATGCTGGCAAAGGCCAACGGCGTTTCATTCCGCAAGCTCAAGCACCGAGGTTTTCGGGAGGGTTGCCACTGCATCGAGAGCCGGGACATCGGGGCGCTGAACAGCTGCCTGAGCGGATGCCGGTACTGCTACGCCAACAAGGATGCGGAGCTGCCGCGTGCGAACCATGCGCTTCATGACCCCGCGTCGCCCCTCTTGATAGGGCACGTAAGGCCAGGCGATACGCTGGGGCAGGGTGCCCAGAAATCGTTCTTAGTGAAAGGGTGAGCGGGGGCGGGCAGGTGCCTATGTCCCGGGGAGCCCTTGCAGGGTTACGTGTTCGTACCCTTCGCCGTTGAGGAAGGCGTTGTTGATGCAGGCGGTTCGTCCAAGGTTCCTTTCCCCAGGCGGACGTTCGGGATGAACAGTGCAACGATCACCAGCAAGACCGTGCAGGCGAACATAATCCAGAATAAGAAGTCGATGCCGCCGTCAAGCGCCGCGACGATGGTATCGGGGCCAAGCCCTGAAACGGCATCGGGGCTTACGGACTGTTCCGCCTGCAAAAGAGTGGAAGGGTCGACGCCGGTGTAGCCCTGTGAAACGAAGAAGGCGCCAAGCCACAGGTTGAGCAGAACCCCGAGTACTGTGATGCCTACGGTCTGCCCCATAGACTTCACAAACGAGTTGATGCCCATGGCGGTGCCCCGCTTGGAATAGCCCACTGACTCCTGGATCATCATGGTGGTGGAGGTGATCAGGCCTCCAAGGCCGATGCCTCCGACAAAGACACTGAGGATGACCAGGGGCAGCCCGGAGCTTTCATCAAGGGAGATCAATAGCAGGCCGCAGACGAGCTGCAGCAAGCCTGAGACAACCACGACAAGCTTGGCATTGAAGCGCATGAGGAGCTTCCCCATGTAGAGTGAGACTACAAACCACGACAACGCCATGGGAAGCACCGCCAAGCCGGCGATGGTCGGGCTGTATCCCAGCACCGTCTGCAGGAACAATGCCCCGTAGACATCGATCCCTACCATTGAGATGCAGGCCAAACACGAGACGATGTTGACCAAAACGGTCATCCGGGTAACCAGGCCCGTCCGGTCAAAATGCTTGTGCCGGCCGGGTTTGGCAACGTGCGTTTCCTTGAGAGACAGGTTCACAAGCACGATGCTGAGAACCCCAAAAGGAACGTTGATGAAGAAGACCCAATGCCACGAAAGGGCATCTATGAGAAGCCCGCCCACCAACGGCCCCGCCAAGCCGGCGATCCCCCACACCGAGCTCATCGCCCCCATGACAGCCCCGCGAGACTCCAGCGGGAACGCGTCGCCGACGATGGTGTAGGCCAAGGTGAATATCGCCCCGGCACCGATGCCCTGTACGGCGCGGAAGAGGATGAGCATGACCATCGATTGGGAAAGCCCGCACAAGACGCTGCCGACCAAGAAGATGACGATCCCCGCAACAAGCATGCGCTTGCGGCCGAACATGTCTGCAAGCCGTCCGAACACGGGCGTTGTGATGGCCGCCATGAGCAGGTACGAGGAAAAGATCATGCTCATGAGGTCGAAGCCGGCCAAATCCCGCGTGATGGAGGGCGTTGCCAAGACGGTGATAGTCGTTTCCATGGCGGCAAGGAACAGCACCACCATGAGCGCTACAGAAAGAGACTTTGTCTTTGCATTGAAGCTTGTTGAATCAGCCATAGTCTCAGTATAAGGGGCACACGTCACTTCTTGGTGCCAAAGATACCCCGCAGCATTCCCTTGACCACTTCACGTCCGATTGTCGAGGCGGTGTTCGTGACAACGCGTTGCACGTCCGTACGCACCTTTTCGGCATCGCGCTCTTCTTTCTTGCGCTGGCGTTCGGCTTCTTTTTCGTCATCCTTCTGCTGCTTGACTGCCGCCTTTTCAGCCTCTTTCTGGGCTTGAGCGTCTTGCGCCTCTTGTTCCTTTTGCTTCGTCTTTTCTTCCTGCACGCCTGCAAGCACTTCGTAGGCCGATTCGGTGTCGGCAGGTGTCGCATACTTTCCGTACAGGGGGCACGATTGTACACGCTGCTGCACCAGGTCATCGGGTGCTGTGCCGTCAAAGCTGCGAATAGGCAGGATTTTTGCGCGTTGCACCACGGACGGGGCGCCTTTTTCATCAAGCAGCGAAACGAGGGCTTCGCCAATGCCCAGTTCTCCAATGACATCTACTGTGCTGAACGCCTCGTTTGGCCTGAAACTTTCGGCAGCCGCCTTGATGGCCTTTTGGTCGGCGGGCGTGTAGGCCCGCAGGGCATGCTGGAACTTGTTGCCCAACTGGGCAAGAACCGTATCGGGGATGTCTGCCGGAGACTGGGTGATGAAGTAAACGCCGACCCCCTTTGACCTTACCAGGCGGGCGACCTGCTCGACCTTTTGCACAAGCGCACTGGGGGCATCGGTGAACAGAAGATGGGCCTCGTCAAAGAAGAAGACGATCTTCGGTTTATCTAAATCGCCGACTTCGGGCAGCTTCTCATAGAGGTCAGAAAGCATCCAAAGCAAGAAGGTCGAGTAGAGCAGGGGGTTTTGGACAAGCTCAACGCAGTACAGCAGGTTGATGATCCCATGCCCGGTTTCGTCTACGGCCATCCAATCCTGTATGTCGAGCTCGGGTTCGTTAAAGAAGGTTTCGCCCCCGATGCTTTCCAGGTGCACGATGTTGCGCTGGATTGCCGCGATGCTCTGGGGCGCAAGGCTGCCGTATTCTAGGGCAAGGTCTTTGGAATTGGTGCTTGTGTATTGCAGCATCGATTTAAGGTCTTTGGTATCGATGAGCAGCCAGCCATTGTCGTCGGCGATCTTGAAGATGACGGAAAGCACCTCTTCTTGAACGTCGCTCAGGTCCATGAGGCGGCTCAAAAGCTCCGGGCCCATATCGGAGATGGTCGTCCGGACGGGTATGCCATGCGAGCCGAACACATCCCAGAAACGTACAGGATACGCCCCGAAGCTCCAATCTTTTATGCCGATGGCCTGGGCGCTCTTCTCGGCCCATCCACCTGCTTCGCCCGGCATGCATAATCCGCTGACGTCACCCTTGATATCGCAGAGAAAGACGGGAACGCCCGCATCCGAGAAGCCTTCGGTAAGGGTTTTGAGCGTTGTGGTCTTGCCGGTGCCGGTAGCCCCGGTGATGACCCCGTGGCGGTTTGCCATCTTGAGGTCGAGGTTGATGTGGCCGTCTTGTTCGGCAGTGGTTGAGCTTTGGCCGATCCAAAGTACATTCTCTGTGGGCAGATACATGCTCATCTCCATTCCACCGCCATGCGGCAATTCAGGCACCTTCTGGAAAACCAGCTACTGAAAATAATTATGGCATAAGCAAAGGTCGCCCTGTTTCAAAAACCGCTTTTGAATAAGACAGTATAACGACAAACAAAGCCTAGAATACGCCCAAGCCTTGTGGTTCGTTTTTGGTTGCGGCAGCTTTTGCGACCTATCGCTTCCTTCTTTGCAGAAGAGGTGCGGTTATCACGAAAAGCCCTGCTATTCCGGCCATGGCAAGGAAAGGCCAGGCAGCTTGGTCGCCTGAGGCAGCGAGTGTCTTTGCGTTCGGGCCAAGCGGCGTGGGCACATACACAAGCCCGTCGATCGCTGCCAGGAGGGCCGCGGTTGCGGCGTCGATCTGCTGCTGGGATGATCCGGGGTTGTTGTAGACACTTTGGGCGTTGGCGTATGCCGTGGCGAACGCAGCCCAGGAGTCGGCGGTATATTCTGACTGCACCTTTGTCGAGGCGGTGTTCAGGGCGGCGAGAAGCGCCGTCTTATCGGTTTCGGAACGCTCAAGCGACCCGAAGTGCGGCGACAGGACTCCCGTAGGCGAGATGCCGACCGCCAAGGCAAAATAGGGCTGGTCAAGCTGATCGAGGGTGGCCGG
>JAVBQH010000126.1:0-4450 GCA_031549175.1 Raoultibacter sp. | reverse complement strand
GAGGAGGTCGATGCGAAGCTTCAGGGCATCATGAAGGACATCTTCAATGCCGCAAACGACGCAGCGAAGGAATACGGATTCGAGGGCAACTATGTCGTCGGCTCGAACATCGCCGGATTCAAGAAGCTTGCCGACGCAATGCTCGCACAGGGCGTCGTCTAAGCCGCCACCGCCAAGGCCATAAATAAAAACGCCTCTTCATGGGGCGTTTTTTTACTTCCAAGACCCTCGGCCGTTGCAGGTCACAACTCGTGGATGACCTTTGCCGAGACCACGTTGCTCGGGGATATGATGGTGGCCCCGACGGCACCGACCTCGGGAACGTTGACGTAGAAGGTGCCGTTCTTCGTCTCACCCATCACGAACAGCCCCTCGTCCATAGTGGAGACGACGATGTCGATGCCGGTGATGTCCTGGACGATCTTCATGTCCGGCGTGAGCACCACGACCGAATCGACCTTGTTCTGTTTGAAGTAGTTTACCTTCGCCTGCATCGAGGCCACCGTGTCGGTGGGCAAGACGCTCATGACCCCGAGACGCCGCTCGCCCGCCCGTTTGATGATGCCCTCACGGTATTGCGCCGGGTTCTTCACGTCGAGGACAAGGACGGAGGAACGCTTCTCCACGTAGCTTTGCTCGACGGCAGAGACCGTGACGGGCGCCTTCACCATGCCGTCCTTCGTCGCCTCCCCCGTCGGCGAAATGCCTGGGGTCGCTCCGGTGCTGCCCGTCACAGCAGGGGCCTGCGCCTGTCCCGAAGTACTTGGGGCGTTTTGGCCTGCCGCGTTCGCGGCGGCAGCAGGATCCGTGCCTGTGGCGCCCGCCTCAGGCGCAGGGGTGTTCTGCGTGTTCGCGGCGGCGTCTTTTTTGGGCAGGGTGCCTTCGTAGAGGATGGCGGTATACCCGCTCATAGAGCCTGCGGCGTCATCGATGTTGGAGGCTGCCACATTCCAGGAATGCCCGACGGCAAGATACCCGACCAACCCGCCTATCCCCACAATAACGAGGCAGAAGAATACGAGCAGTGCTATTTTTTCGCGGGTCAGTTTCATAGTCTCGCATCATTATAACCTTGCCCGTCCCCGATTCCCGCCTTCCTTGGTTGCCGACAGAATAATCAGATGCACGGCCTACGTCCCGACAGCCATCTGCCGCTCAGGCCTTCGTGCCCTCGAGGATGCGCGCGAGGAACTGCCCCGTATAGCTTTCCTTCACGGCGGCGACCTCTTCGGGCGTGCCCGCAGCAATGATCCTGCCTCCGCGGTCGCCGCCTTCAGGCCCCAGGTCGATGAGGTTGTCGGCGCTTTTTATGATATCGAGGTTGTGCTCGATCACCAGGACCGTATTCCCGGCGTCGACCAGGCGCTGCAACACTATAAGCAGCTGCCTGACATCCTCGAAGTGCAGGCCCGTCGTCGGTTCGTCGAGGATATAGAAGGTTTTGCCGGTCTGGCGGCGCTGCAGCTCGCTCGAGAGCTTCACGCGCTGGGCCTCGCCTCCAGACAGGGTGGTCGCAGGCTGTCCAAGGTGGATGTAGCCGAGGCCCACGTCGTGCAGGGTCTGCAGCTTGCGCTTGATCGACGGGATGTTCTCGAAAAAGGCGAGTGCTTCGTCCACCGTCATCTCGAGGACGTCGGAGACGTTCTTGCCCCTATAGGTGACCTGGAGCGTCTCGCGGTTATAGCGCCTCCCGCCGCAGACCTCGCACGGTACATACACGTCGGGCAGGAAGTGCATCTCGATCTTCAGCTGGCCGTCGCCCTTGCAGGCCTCGCAGCGCCCGCCGCTCACGTTGAAGGAGAACCTGCCGGCCGAATACCCCCGTGCCTTCGCCTCCTGCGTCGAGGCGAACAGGGCACGGATATCGTCCCAAAGCCCGATATAGGTGGCCGGGTTCGAGCGGGGGGTGCGCCCGATTGGGCTTTGGTCTATGTTGATGATCTTGTCGAGCATCTCCATGCCGGTCATCTTCTGGTACGAGCCGGTCCGCCTGCGGGCGCGGTTCACCCGGTTTGCCAGCGCCGGTGCGAGCGTGTCGGTCACAAGCGACGACTTGCCCGAGCCCGATACGCCGGTGACGACCGTCAGCTCGCCGATGGGTATCTCGGCGTCGATGTCCTTCAGGTTGTTCTCGCTGACCCCGGTGATCTTTATCGCGCCGCGCTTCGCCCGGCGCCGCTCCTCAGGAACGGGGATCATCCGGCGTCCGCTGAGATAGTCTGCCGTGAGCGAGTGTTTTGCCTTGACTATGGCCTTCGGGCTGCCTTCCGCCACCACTTCGCCGCCATGCTCGCCGGCCCGAGGGCCCATGTCGATCACGTAGTCGGCATGCCGGATCGTATCTTCGTCATGCTCGACGACGATCACCGTGTTCCCGAGGTCGCGAAGCCTCTCGAGCGTCCCGATAAGGCGTTCGTTGTCGCGCTGGTGCAGCCCGATCGAGGGCTCGTCAAGGATATAGAGGACGCCCATGAGCCCGGCGCCGATCTGGGTTGCAAGGCGGATCCTTTGCGCCTCGCCCCCCGAAAGCGTCGCCGTCGCACGCTCAAGCGTCAGATAGTCCAGTCCGACGTCTACCAAGAAGCGCAGGCGCGCCTTGATCTCCTTTATGATCGGCGCGGCAATCTGCGCGTCGGCGCCTTCGAACTCCAGGGCGTCGAAGAAGACGTGCGAGTCGAGCGCGCTGAGCTTCGTTACCTCGTAGATGCTCCGGTCCCCGACTGTGACCGCCAGGATCTCCGGCTTGAGGCGTTTGCCGCCGCAGGTCGGGCAGGCGACGATGGCAAAATATTGCTGGTACTTCTCCCTTTGGCTGTCGCTTGTCGACTCCTTGTACCGGTGCATGACGGCGGCGCAGGCGCCCTCCCAGTCGATATACCAGTAGGTCTCCCTGCCGTCGACCGTGACGTAGTCGACGCGGACCTTCTCGTCGGGTATGCCGAACAGCAAGGCGTCACGCACCTTCTTCGGCATGTCCTCCCAGGGCATATCCGAAGCGACGTCAAAATGCTGCGCCACCGCCCGCAAGACCTGAGGGTAATAGTTGCCCGTGGTGAAGGGCGCGATGACGCCCTCGTCGAGGGACAGCGAAGGATCGGGGACGATGAGGCCCGGATCCACCTCTTCCCGGTTGCCGAGGCCGAGGCAGTCCGGGCATGCCCCGTAGGGCGCGTTGAAGCTGAAATCGCGTGGCTGCAGCTCGTCCATCGAATGGCCATGCTCGGGGCAGGCGAGCGCAAGCGAATAGACATGCTCCCCTTCCCTCAAGGCGCTGGTGGCACCCGACCCGATCGGGGCATCGGAAAGGGGGTTTCCCTGGTCATCGAGCACCTGCACGAGGACGCGGCCTTCGGCGAGCTTGGTTGCCATCTCGACCGCCTCGGCGATGCGGTTGGCGGCGTCCTTCTTGAGGACGACGCGGTCGACCACCACGTCGATGGTGTGCTTGATCTTCTTGTTCAAGACGATCGGCTCCGCTTCAAGCTTGCGGACCTCGCCGTCGATCCGGACGCGCGAGAAGCCTTCTTTCTGAAGGTCTTGGAAAAGCTTCGTGAACTCGCCCTTGCGCCCGACGACCACGGGGGCGAGGATGAGCGCCTTGAGGCCGTCGCCGAGCTCGAGGATCTCATCGGTCACCTGGTCGGTCGTGCTCAGCTTGATGACGCGCCCGCACTCGGGACAGTGCGGTATACCGACCCGTGCATAGAGAAGTCGCAGGTAGTCATATATCTCGGTGACCGTTCCCACCGTCGACCGGGGGTTCTTGCTTGTCGTCTTCTGGTCGATGGAGACGGCAGGTGAAAGGCCGTCGATGCTGTCTATGTCGGGCTTGTTCGACTGCCCGAGGACCTGCCGGGCAGAGCTGGACAGGCTTTCAACGTACCTGCGCTGTCCCTCCGCATATATCGTGTCGAAGGCAAGCGAGCTCTTCCCCGACCCGGAAAGCCCGGTGATCACGACCAGCTGGTCGCGCGGTATGGAGAGGTCGATATTCTTCAGGTTGTGCTCGCGGGCGCCTTTGATTTCAATTGAGTCTTGTGCCATGGTATCTACAGGTCTTTCCGGCTCAGGGGCTTGAGGCCTTTTGTTTGGGAGGAAAATGCCCCTGCAGCCTACCGTCGTTATTCTCACAATCGCTCATTGTAGCGCAGCTTAAATCGGAACAGCCGAGAAGGGGTGGATTGCCGAGGCATCCAGACGAAGCGCACAATATGTTCGATTTATCGGGAGCCGGGAGGGTGATGAGACCACGGCATTCCTGCCTCAATCAACCAGGTGAATACCTTTACCCCTTTTCCAACTTGGCTTTTTGCTCTACCCTTATATCTTTTGAAGCACGCAAGGCCCAAGGCCGACCCCTTGGTTTGGTCGCCCATTCCATGCCGGCATGGGCTCCATAAGCCCTACAGGCAACAGATACGAAATATGCGGTGTGTTATATTCTACCCAT
>JAVBQH010000150.1:0-7323 GCA_031549175.1 Raoultibacter sp. | reverse complement strand
GAAGCCCCCTGCGGGAAGATCTGCATCGGCAAGGCGTTGCACGTCGATGAGGTCGAGAAGCTCGAAGAATTGGCTCGTGAAAGCGAGTTCCGTACCCTCCTTTATACCTAGAACCCAAGGTATAAAACCTAAGAGGCGAAGGGGCGGGCAATGTATCCGCCCCTTCGTTTAGATATCGCTTTGAGAGAAATGAGCAAGGGAATGGAAAAAGAAGAAAAGTATGGGAACCGATGGGGTTATCTGATCAAAGGCTTCATCATGACCCTCTTCCTCGGTATCCTGTATGCCTGGTCGATCTTCGTCGTACCGCTGGAGCAAACCTTTGGCTGGACGAGGGTCGAGACGACCTGGACCTATACGATTATGATGGTCTGTTTCGGATTCGGCCAGTTGACAGGGGCATTTTGGGGAAACAAGTTCGGTCAGGTCCGGGCTATCACCATATTCGGCATTTTATTGACCATCGGGTTTTTCCTCACGTCGTTCACGACGTCGCTGCTTTGGCTCTATATATGCTATGGAGCAGTATGCGGATATACCCTGGGCGTCGCATTGAACAATACGCTTGCGCTCGCACCGCGTTGGTTCCCTGATAAGTCAGGCTTGGCACTCGGTATTATCGTTATGGGCTTTGGCCTGGCCTCGTTGGTCTTGGGTACCTTGACCAACTATATGATCGGCGCCTTCGGGTACCAGATCGCATTCAAGGTGCTGGCGGCCCTCTGCCTCGTCATGGTGGTCGGCATGTCTCTTTTGCAGAAGGCACCCCCTCCAGGATACATGCCGGAAGGCTATGTGCCTCCCGCGAACGAGTCAACCGACATCGCCACCGGATACACACGCGGGCAGATGTTGAAGACCCCCCAGTTCTGGGCTATGTATGGTTGGAACATCGCCAACCACCTTGCCGGGTTCATGGTGATCTCGCTTATCGCCCCCTACGGCATATCGGTGGGCATGGCTGCGGCAATGGCGGCCATCGCAACAGGTCTTTTCGGCTTCTTCAATGGCCTCGGCCGTCCGACGATCGGCGCTATCGCCGACAAGATCGGCCGTAAAGGCGCCATGGTCGTCGACAACATCCTTATGGCGATCGGCCTTTTATGCATCGCATTCCTCCCCACGATGATCGACCCCTTCCTGGGAACGGTCATCGGAGCGGCTATTGTCGGCATCTCCTTTGGAGGATCGATCTCAATTGGCATGAGCATCATGCGCTCCTACTACGGCGTGAAGCATGTCGGCGCCAACATGGGCATGATGGCAACCGTCGATATCCCCACCGGGATTATCGGGCCGATGCTTGCTGCTGTGATCTTCACCACCTTCGGCTCGTATTTCTGGTCGTTCATCGTCGCGGCCATCATCTTGGTTGTAACGCTGTTCCTGCCAGCCCTTATCGGCAAGCCGATTCCGGTTGCAGAGCGTTTCCCCGAGTCGCAGGAGGAAGATCCTGCCGTGGACAAGAAGCCGGAGCCGGCTGTCTAAGTGTCTGACCAAGTTGTTCTGCAGTATATGTCTGGGGCACCCGTTGCCCCAGACGCTTTTGGGGAGTAGAGAGATATGACGTACGCCTGCACCGATTGCTCGAAATGCGGCAAATGCTATAACAAGATATCGGAATGCGCGTCTTGCGGGGAAGAGATCAACCTGCTTGACGAGTGTTGCGCCCGCTGCGGCGAGCCGATCACGGAGGACATGCGGCAATGCGCCAAGAAGGCCTTCATGGAGCAGAAGAAGAAAGAACGCGAGGCGTTGTTTGCGGCTATCAAGGCGCACCGCCCCGTGGAACTCTAGGGAGGGTTATGTCCGGCCCTTTGCATATCGGCATCGATGCAGGCTCGAAGACCGTCAAGGTCGTGGTGATGGACGAGGAAAGAAACCTGCTCTTCTCGCTCTACGACCGGCACCTCAGCAATGTCAGGGAGACCTTGGCCTATGCCCTGCATCGGACGCAGCGGAGGTTCCCCGATGCCACGGTGACCTTAGGGATCACAGGATCTGCGGGCATCAAGATAGCCGAGCAGGCCGGGGTCGAATTCATCCAGGAAGTGGTCGCCTCCAAGATAGCCGTCCAGGCCTTCGTGCCCGATGCCGACGTGGTCATCGAGCTCGGCGGGGAGGATTCGAAGATCCTCTTCCTGACAGGCGGGGAGGAGCTGCGTATGAATTCCGCCTGCGCAGGAGGCACTGGCGGGTTCATCGACAATATCGCGGCTATGATGGACATCAACGCCGAGAAGCTGAACGTGCTTGCGCATGGGTGCGAAGTCATCTACCCGATCGCCTCGCGCTGCGCGGTCTTTGCCCAAAGCGATGTACGCCCCCTCCTTAACGAGGGAGTCAGCAAAAGCGATATAGCGGGTTCGGTTTTCCGGGCGGTTGCGCTGCAGTGTGTGACCGGGCTTGCCTGCGGCAGGGCGATCAAGGGTAAGATCGCGTTTCTGGGAGGCCCCTTGTTCTTCCTATCCTCGCTTCGCCAGCACTTCCAAGACGTCATCCATATACAGCCGGAAGACGCCATCGTCCCTCCTGAGGCGCATCTCCTCGTTGCGCAGGGCGCGGCCCTTTCCGGATGGAACAGCGAAGCCCTTTCCTTGCAGGAGGCGGTTGAGCGCTTCAAGTCACTTGATGAATCCCTTGATGAGGGATTGGGGAGACTTGACGCACTTTTCGAATCAGAGGAAGAATACCTGCGCTTCAAAGAACGCCATGATCGGGTCAGTGCGCCGAGGAGCCGCCTCAGCGTATACGAGGGGCCGGCGTATCTGGGCATCGATGCCGGCTCGACCAGCATAAAATGCACGCTTATCAACCCGCAGAAGGAGATACTCTACTCCTATTACAAGAGGTCAGCAGGCGACCTGCTCGAAGTTGCCCGGGATATGTTCCTCGACCTCCACAAACACCTTCCACGCAACCCCCTGGGCGAGCAGACGATCACCATCGCCTCTGCGGTCTCGACCGGCTACGGCGAAAGCTTCCTGCAAAGTGCATTCCGGGTCGATGGAGGGGAGATCGAGACGGTCGCGCACCTGCGGGCTGCACTTGAGATCGAGCCTCTCGTAGACTCGATTCTGGATATCGGGGGGCAGGACATCAAATTCATGCGTGTGCGCGACGGCCTGCCCGACGAGGTCGTGCTCAACGAAGCGTGCTCGAGCGGCTGCGGCTCGCTTCTCAGCGGTTTTGCCTGGTCTTTCAACACCAAGCTCAAGGATTTCATCGCCGAGGCCATCAAGGCGGAAAAACCGGTCGATCTGGGAACCCGATGCACGGTCTTCATGACGTCGCGTGTGCGCCATGCCCAGAAGGAAGGCGCGTCGCTCGGGGATATATCGGCGGGGCTTGCCTACTCGGTTGTGAAGAACGCCTTGTACAAGGTCATCCGTATCCCCGACCTCTCCCTGCTTGGAAAGACGGTCATGGTGCAAGGCGGCGCATTCAAAAATGACGCCGTCCTGCGCGCTTTCGAGAAGCTTTCCGGCCGCACGGTCATCAGGCCGGAGATCAGCGAATACATGGGCGCATACGGTGCGGCTCTTTTTGCGCTCGAAAGGGCGCAGGAGGGGGCCGTCTCCACCTTGCTCGACGCCGATGCCTGCAAGTCTTTGCGAAGCCGGCAGCAGACGACGCGCTGTAGGCTCTGCAACAACAACTGCCTGTTGACCATAAACCGGTTTGGATCGGAGGAAGACGGGTACGAGCGGACCTTCGTCATGGGGAACCGTTGCGAGCGGGGGGCAGGCAAGAAGCAGAAGAGGCATCTTCCCAACCTCTACACCGCCCGTTACGAGCGCATCTTTCAACCGGTCGAACAGGCATGCCTTCAGCCCGCTAAGGGGCGTATCGGGCTTATGCGCGCCCTCACCATGTATGAGGAGTACCCTTTTTGGGCGACGTTCTTTGCCTGCCTCGGTTATGAGACCGTGCTCTCCGACCCTTCCTCGCGCACCCTTTTTGCCGAAGGGATAGAGACCATACCCTCCGAATCAGCCTGCTATCCGGAAAAGATCGCCCACGGGCATGCCAGGAACCTGATCGCCAAAGGGGTCGATGCGCTGTTTGCGCCGCGCGAGATGCATGGCGCCCAAGGAAACCTCAACTGCCCCGTCTACGCAAACTACCCGACGGCACTGGCGGCGGGAATCGACGAGCTTGCCGACGGCCAGTGCGTCCTCCTTGCCCCTTACCTTGATAGAGTATCTGAAGAGCCCCAAGGCAGCTTGGCTGCGGAACTTTACGCCATGTTCGCCCCGCTTGGTACGCAGCCGGACGAAAAGGAAATAGAGCCTGCCATCGGCCGCGGCATGGAGGCGCTGCGGGCTTTCAAGCGCGACATGCTTGCCTTGGGTGCCGCCGCCCTCGGGCAGTTGCATGAGACAGGTGGGCAAGGCATATTGTTGGCGGGGCGGCCATATCATTGCGACCCGGAATTCAACCATGCCATCCCCGAGATGATCGAGTCATTCGGCTTCGCCGTCTTCACTATAGACGCCCTCCTCGCTGACGAGGATTTCCCGGCATGCGGCCAGAGCTCGCGGTGGGAATACACGGCTCGGATGTACGCGGCGGCAGAGCATGTCGCACAAAGCGAAGCGCTCGAGATGGTCCAGCTGTACTCGTTTGGCTGCGGGATAGACGCGATCTCTTCGGACAGGACCCGAGAGATACTCCATCAGGGAGGAAAGGCTTTCGCCGCCCTCAAAGTCGATGAGATGAGCGATGTTGCGACCGCCCGGATACGCATCAGGTCGATGCTTGCCGCCACGCACGTCGCCACATCCGCCCACAAAAAACGTCCGATAGCGCGCCTGTGCGCACGCTACCCCCAAGCCATGCCGGGAAAACTGTTGGGGGTGCAATGGGCGCAGGAATGCTTCAGGCTCATCGAGCCCTTGTTCTCCGAGCACGGCCCCAAACCCACCATGCTCGAGTCGAATGACCCCGCCCTTATCCAGAAGGCGCTTTCCTATGCCAACAACGACTCCTGCTTCGTCTCGGTCATAGCAACCGGGGAGGTGGTGTGCGCCTTGCAGGGCGGCCTTGCTTCTCCCGGAGAGGATATCGGCATCATCGCACCACATACCTGCATGCACTGTTTCTCGGAGGATATGAGGGAGCAGCTGTCAAACGTTGCCGGGTCTTTCGGCCTTGAGGGGGTCCCGGTCTATCCGGATATCGGCTTCTTTGACGAGCTTGTTACGCAGCACCAGGTGTATGATGAGGCCTTTTCCCAAAAGGCGGCCTGCCATTTCGTACTGTATGACCTCGTCCACCAGATTACGCGGCGCTTAAGGCCATACGGCGCCCTTCCCGATGAGGAGGGCATGTTAGGCGAGCTTGCATGCGTTGTCAGGGAAAACCGGCTTTGGGAAGACCCGGAACGTTTCAAGGAGGCGGTCGGCGGGTCGTTTGCCGAAGCCTTGTCCGCCCTTGCCGGCCAAGAACGGAAGACGCTTGTCGGTGTGACCGGCCTGCTGCCACCCGTGTTCTGCCGTGCGATGAACGACGGCCTGGTCGAGATGCTTGAACGGGAAGGCTGCGAGGTGGCTGCCGCCGCGTTGACAGACTACCTCTGCTACGGCCTCGAAGTACTGGGAAAAGAATCGGCCTTCACCGAGGCCCTCCGAAGGTGGCGTGCTGTTGCGGCACAGCTGCTGGAGTCATTCGACTGCGGCTTCCTGCCCGTCTTTGATTCGTGCGAGGGGTATGTTCCTGCCTTCCATGACCGCCGCGACCTCCATGGTATGGGATGGCTGTTCTCCCGCCATGTCGAAACCTATGCCCAAAACAACATCGATGCCGTCATCTTCTCGCAGACATTCGCCTGCCTGCCCGGCCACTGCCTCGGGCGCGGGGTCTTCAAAAGGATCAAGAGAAGCCATCCCGACATGGCCTTGATATCCCTCGAATACGATCCCGGGGTGAGCGGCGTGAATAGAGAGAACCGAATCAAATTGTTGACAACGATAGCAAAACGAAAGAAAGAAGGAAGACCATGGACACCACCAAGGAATTAAAAGAAAGCGGCCAGGCCTTTCTCGATGTCGGCCTCTCCGCCTCAGAGGTCGCGGAAGAGATAGCCTTTATCGAGACGCATTTCGCGGCTGAGAGCTTCCCAGGAGAAGGCCTTGACAAATACCGCGCGGCGCTGATGGAGCGGCAGGCTGAAAAGGCAATGTGCCAGGAAGGGCTCCTGCCTCTCACCATGCCCCTCTTCCGCACCAAGGACAACCTGGCTGACGGAAAGGGCTTCGCCTTCCAGGTCGTGTTCTTCCCTAAGCCGGAGCTTGGCCTCAACCTTGATACGCCGATATCGGTCAAGGCGGCCTCCGCGGCGGTGTCGCAAGACCTTATCGAGGCCCGTATCGATGAGATCAGGGAGAACTACCGCGTCCTTTGCACAAAGGAGGAGGGCTCCGTGGTCGAGGCGGAGGATTCGGTCGAGTTTGCCATAGAGACCACCATGGACGGCGAACCCTATTCGCCGCTCAGCGCTTCGAAGAGGCTCTATAAACTGGGAGAGGGTTTTTTGTCGGAAGAGTTTGACCAGGCCTTGATGGGCATGGCCCAAGGCGAGACCAAGAACATAGAGTTCATCATGGATGTCGCCCCTCCAGAGGGCGACGAAGAGCCCGAGAAGAAGACCTTCCGCTCGACGGTCACCATCCAGGCCTTGCTCCATGACGAGGTGCCGGCAGTCGACGACGAATGGGTCGCCCAGGCATTTCCTGAAGTAGGAACGGCAGAAGCGCTCTGCCAGCTTGTTGAACAGGAGATCGGCGACGAACAAAAGGCGATTATTGAAGAAGATAGGCGCTACCAGGCTGTAAGCGCGCTTGCAAAGAGGCTGGAAGGCCCGATACCCGACTTCGTCTTCCAAGCGAAGATCAACGAGTTCATGCAGGCGTTCGAGGCCCAGGCGAAAGACGAGGGCATGACCTTGCCCGAGTACCTGAAGCAGCAAGAGACCGACATCGGCGAGTTCAAGATGAGCATCATGCTCAAGGTGCGGGAACAGCTCAAGCAGGCCTTCGCGCTCGACGCCTATGCCCGTATACACCAGATCGAGGCCGAGCAGCAAGACTTCGACGACTTCTACCAAGAGCTCAACCCCTCAGACCCCGAGCAGGCGAGCCGGGAGTACAAGCTCAACGGAAGGGGCTATATAGCCGCCGAGGCTGCGTTGCGCATAGCGGCAACGCGCCATGTCCTCGGGCACGCCATAGGCTGAGCCTGCCCAGATTGACCCTGTTGGACGTGGGACTGGAGGCCGTTCAGACGGCATGC
Source organism: Raoultibacter sp. (assembly GCA_031549175.1). GTDB lineage: Bacteria > Actinomycetota > Coriobacteriia > Coriobacteriales > Eggerthellaceae > WRIS01. The sequence goes on along the minus strand of JAVBQH010000150.1, from coordinate 30 downwards.
AGTCCCACGTCCTTTTCATTTCGAAGCTTA
>JAVBQH010000152.1:0-7504 GCA_031549175.1 Raoultibacter sp. | reverse complement strand
ACGGCCCGACGACGATCACGAACTCTCCCAAACCGCCTACCTCGTCTATAAGTGCGGAGGAGCGCAGGATGAAGTCACGCAGGCTGCCCCCTGCGGCCTCCTCCCAAAAAACCACGACGGCGACCGCCTGCCTTAGGAAGCAGGTAAGCTCGGGCAGCTTTTTCGGCTCGTATACTTCAGGGATCCTGGTCTGCCCGCTTTGCATAGCGGCACTCCGTGCGATCGCGGACCAGCGGGAAAGCTTGGCCTGGGCCTTGCTCCCCGTAAGCTTCACGACGCTGCGCTCGCTCTCGAAGGGGACGATACGGCCTACGCCAAGCTCAGTCGCCTGCCTGATGATGCTGTCCATCTTCTCGCCCTTTGCGATGCCCTGCACAAGCGTGAGCTGCGGAAGCCGCCTACCCTGTGCGAGCCTTTGGGATATGCGCACGGCAAGCTCGTTGTTCTCGAAGCTGACGATCTCGCACTCGAAGTAGTCTTGGGCCGCGTCTATCACGGCAATGTGCTCGCCGGGGACAAGGCGCAGCACCCGGGCATGGTGGATGTCGTTTTCGGCCAGGTCAAGCAAGAACCGGTCTTTGGCCTCCTCCGCTAAAACCTGGGACTCGAGGAAAAAGTGGCTGAGCGACATATCAGTTGAAGACGTCCCGGAGCTTTTGCAGCGGAGTACGCTCTTCTGCCACATCCTCGCCCATCTCCTCGGCCAAGGCCTCCAGTATCTCACGTTGCTTCTTGGATACCTTCTTGGGGATGACGACGTTGATGTGCACGAACATGTCCCCCCGGGAGCTGCTCTTGAATTTCGGCATCCCGAAGCCGCGCACCGTTACCACCTGCTCGTTCTGGCATCCTTCGGGAATCCTCACCATGACGAGCTCGTCCTCGAATATCCCTTGGATCTCGATCTCGGCGCCTAAGGCCGCCTGCACGATCGAGATGTTCGCGCGCGCATGGAGGTGGTCCCCGTCGCGCTCGAAGAACTCATGCTGCTGTATGCGGCAGGTCACGATAAGGTCGCCCGCCTTCGCCCCGTGCATCCCGGCCTCGCCGAACCCGGAGAGGCGCAGCTGCTGGGCATCGCGGATCCCGACCGGCACCTCGACCGTGACGCGCTGGCGGTCGGGCACGCGGCCTTGCCCCTCGCATTCGGGACAGGGATTCTCGATGGTCCTTCCTGTTCCGCCACAGGCTTTGCAGGTCGAGGCCGTCTGCATGTCGCCGAGGAAGGTGTGTTGCACGGTGACCACACGGCCTTGCCCGCCACATTCGGAGCAGGTGACCTCCTTCCCGTTCTCGCCGAGGCCGCTGCCTCCGCAGTCGGGACAGGGTGCCAGACGGTCGTAGACGATCTCCTTCTTTGCCCCCAAGGCGACCTCCTCAAGCGTGAGGCGAAGCCCGACGCCCATGTCGCGGCCTTCCTTACGGATGGAGCTGCCACGTTGGCCGCCGCCGCCGAAGAAAGAGCTGAACAGGTCGCCCATGCCGAAACCGCCCCCGAATAGGTCCTCGAGGTCGACGTATCCGCCGCCGTAGCCGCCGCCGGCAGCACCAGGGACGGTCCCAAAGCGGTCGTATTGCGCCCGCTTGTTCGGGTCGCTGAGCACATCATAGGCCTCATTGAGCTCCTTGAACTGCTCTTCTGCATCGGGAGCCTTGTTGACGTCCGGATGCAGCTCTCGGGCCTGCTTCCTGAACGCCTTCTTTATCTCGTCTTCTGAGGCATTCTTCGAAACACCCAACACCTCGTAAAGATCCTTGGTCATCTGCATTGTTACCTTTCTATGTTAATTATCCTGGAGTACCTTTTGGGCGGCCTGCACAGCTTGCAGGACACGGGAATAGTCCATCCTGGTCGGGCCGATCACCGCCACGACGCCCGCCGACTCGCCGCGGCCATAGCGGCCTGCCACCATCGAAACCCCTGAAAGCGCCTCGGCGCTGTTCTCGCTTCCGATCTTTACGATCGGGCCTGACTGAAGCGCCTCGTCCTCGAATATATGGAGGAGGACGGTGTCGTCCTCGAGTATCTGCATGATGGGGAGGAGCGACTGCGCCTGGCTGAACTCCGGCTGCCTGAGCAGGGAGCTGATGCCGAGCCTATGCGCCCGCCCGCTCTTGTCCTCCTGGAGGCAGAGGAGTATCTCGTCAAAGACCACCTGCATCAGCGGATCCCGCAACGCCTCTTTTTCTTCTGGCCCGAGTACGAGCCTGTTCATCGATTTCCCTACAAAGGCCTTGTTGAGGAAGTTCTGAATCCTTGCAAGGTCATCCGCAGCAACAGGCTCCGCGAACTCCATATGGCGGTTCATGACCTGCCCTTGCTCGGTGATGATAATGATAAGCGCCTGGTAGTCACTGAGCGAGACAAGCGAAAGCTGCTTCAGGTTGAAGGCGAGCACCGACGGGGCAAGCACCACGGACAGGCAGTCCGTCAGGCGTGCAAGCGCAGCCGAGGTTTGCTGGAAGAGCGTATCGAGCTCCGAGGCGTATTGTTTGATCTGGGCCTCGATCTCGGGCTTGTTGGAGGCCTCCTCAAGGTTTCCCGAGGCCAAAAGGTCGTCGACAAAGGCGCGGTATCCGATATCGGTAGGAATACGGCCTGCTGAGGTATGGGGCTGTACGATGTAGCCGGCATCTTCGAGCACTGAGAGCTCGTTTCGCACGGTCGCGGAGCTCACCCCGAGCTTGTAGCGCTCGACAAGGGTCCTCGACCCCACCGGCAATGCCCGGGCAACGTACTCTTCGATCAGAGCACTCAAGACCCTTTGTCGCCTATCGGACAGCACCATATAATCCCTTCACATCATGAATAACCTTGAAGCATTTTAGCAGCCTCTTCCCGAGAGTGCTAACCTTTATTGAAAATTGTGTGCAACGACCACAGTGCGCCGCGCCTGGCCTAAGGTGCAAGGTCGAAGATACGCCCGTACAGCTCGTTGCCGCAGAGCCACCCGGCAAGGGTCGGGCGGTAGCGCCCCCCTTCCCGCATCACGAGGCCGTCAGCGGCCAAGCCATGGAAGACAAGCGGGGCGTCGGGCAGCAGCAGGGTCGCCTCGAGCACCTGTTCCTCGCTTACCCCGCAGGTCATGCGCATTCCCAACATAAGGTCTTCTGCAATGACCTGCCTGCGGTCGAGGTCGTCAATCACCTCGCCGTCCTGCACACGCATCCTCCTTGCCTCGTTCTGGGTGCAGGTGACCGCGCTCGCGCCCATCCCGAGATAGGGCTTCCCCGTCCAGTAGGCCATGTTGTGGCGGCATTCGAACCCCGGCGCCGCATACGAGGCCACCTCGTAGCGCATCAGCCCGGCAGGCTCGAGCTCGCTTGCAGCCATCTGCATCATGAGCGCTTGCTTGTCTTGGTCGACCTCTTCTAGCTCGCCCTTGTCAAGCCTGGCCTCGAACGCGGTGTTCTCCTCGATGGTCAAAGGATAGATGCTCACATGCTTGACGCCCGTTTCGAGCGCGGCCTTGAGGCTCGCCTCGAAGTCCTCGAATTCCTGACCGGGTATGCCGCACATGAGGTCGACGCTGATGTTCTCGAAGCGCGTCTGTGCGACCTCGATCGCCTTTCTGGCCGCGTCCGCGTCGTGTGCGCGCCCCAGTGTCTTCAGGATGCGGTCGTCGAAGCTTTGCACGCCGATGGAGAGCCTGTTTACCCCGAGCGCCCAAACGTCCTTTATAAGCTGCTCGTCGATGCTGTCCGGGTTCGCCTCCATGGTGAACTCGATCCCCTCGTGCAGGTTGATCGTAAGGGAAAGGGTGTAAAGCAGGCTTGAGAGCCGTGCATTGCCGAGAAAGCTCGGGGTTCCTCCGCCGAGGTAGATGGTCTCGATCTCGGCGAGCTTCCCTTCTTTCGAAGCCCGGCGTATGCCGAGGACCAGGTCTTCGACATACTCGTCTATGACCGGGCTTTTCGGATCTATCGCCTGGGTCGCGAAATCGCAGTACGCACAACGCTGCTTGCAGAACGGCAGGTGGATGTAAAGCGCTTTATAGGGGTCGTAGGCCACAAGTCCTCCTAACCGGCGGTGCCGAGGCGGGCGGCATGGGCGTTTGCAAGCGCCCGGTCGAGCACTTCCTCGAAATCCTCGTAGCTCACACAGGCGTTGATCTCCCTGCGTGCACGTGCGGCCTCCGGCACGCCCGAGAGGTACCACATCGCGTGTTTGCGCATGCGAACGATGTTTCCACCCTCCCCTTCGGAAAGGAGCCTCGCATGCCGCTTGGCCAGGCCGATGCGGGCATCGATTGTCGGCGGGGAAAAGGAGGGGCCGCCGAGTGCGCTTCTCACGTCTGCGAACACCCAGGGGTTGCCCTGCGCGGCGCGGCCGACCATCACCGCATCGCACCCTGTCTCATCGAACATGGCCTTGGCGTCCGTGCCGCCCTTGACGTCCCCGTTGCCTATGACGGGGATCGATACAGCCTCGACCACCCGGGCTATGGCGGTGTTTTCCGACTGGCCGCGATAGTATTGCCCGACAAACCTTCCGTGGACCGCCACCGCCGCCACGCCGGCGGCCTCAAGCCGTTTCGCGAACGCGGCAGCAGTCTCTGATCCCAGATGGTAGCCTCGGCGAAACTTCACGGTGACAGGGTGTTCGACCGCAGACGAGACCTGCGTTGCTATTTTTGCTGCAAGGACGGGATCGTCCATTAAGGCCCCCCCGTCGCCTTTGCGCACGATCTTGCGGGCTGGGCAGCCCATATTGATGTCGATATAGGCAAGGTGTGAGCCGAGCAGGTCCTCGATACGGACGGCCTCGTGGGCCATGGTGGCAGGCTCGTGCCCGAAAAGCTGCACCGCGATCAGGTCTTCGCCCGGAGCGCGTGCGATAAGGTTTTGGGTCTTCTCGTTAGCGTAGCTCAACCCCTTTGCAGACACCATCTCTGTATAGGTGAGGTCTGCCCCGAGCTCGATGCAAAGCGAGCGGAAGACCGGATCGCTGACGCCCGCCATAGGGGCGAGCAGAACCTTATGTTCCTCAAAGAATCGATGCATTTCCTGGCGTAACAGCTCCTACCCGAGAAAAGGGGAAATTCCCCTTTTCTCGGTTTCAGTTTAGAATTCGATATTCACAAGGCCGGTGACCAGGATGAAGGCTATCACGGCGATGGCGATCACAACCACCAGGCAGCCGCAGCCGATGAACATCTTGCTTCCCGACCCCATGCCTTGTCCGCTTTCCTTCTGAGGCTTGTCGGTGAAAGGGTCGTCAAGCCAATCGTAGTCTTTTTTCTCGTGCTCCGACATTACTCATCCACCTTCAGTATCGCCATGAACGCCTCTTGCGGGACCTCGACGTTGCCGATGTTCTTCATACGCTTCTTGCCCTGCTTCTGCTTCTCCAACAGTTTACGCTTTCGGGAGATGTCCCCGCCGTAACATTTCGCCAACACATCCTTGCGCTTCGCCTTCACGGTCTCGCGTGCGAGCACGCGCCCCCCTATTGCGGCCTGGATGGGCACCTCGAACATCTGGCGTGGGATGATGCCCTTCAACTTCTCGGTCAGCACCTTTCCGCGCTCGTATGCCTTCTCCTTGTGCACGATGAAGGAAAGCGCGTCGACCGGCTTGCCGGAAAGCAGGATGTCAAGCTTCACGAGCTTCGATTCCTTGTAGCCGTCGAACTCGTAGTCAAGCGACGCGTAGCCCCTCGTGCTCGATTTCAGCTTGTCGAAGTAGTCGAGTATGAGCTCGGAGAGCGGTATGTCCCAAAGCATCTCGACCGTGGTGGTGGACAGGTAGTTCATGGTGATGAATGACCCCCGGCGCGATACGGTGAGGTCCATGACTGCGCCGACGTAATCGGGCGGGATGAGTATCTTTGCCTTGAGGTACGGCTCTTCGACGTGCTCGATCTCCCCGGGGTCGGGCATCTCTTGGGGGGAATGGAGCGAGACCATTTCCCCGTTGGTCTTGAAGACATGGTATTCGACCGAGGGCGCCGTTGCCAAAAGGTCGAGGCCGAACTCGCGCTCAAGCCGCTCCTTGATGACCTCCATATGGAGAAGCCCCAGGAAGCCGACGCGGAAGCCGAAGCCGAGGGCGTGCGAGGTCTCAGGATCCCATACAAGCGCCGGGTCGTTGAGGGAGAGCTTCTCCAGCGCCTCTTTGAGCACCTCGTATTGGTCGCCTTCTATGGGGAACAGGCCGGTATAGACCATAGGCTTCACGTCACGGTATCCCGGCAAAGGCTCGCGCACCCCGCCTTGGGCCTGGGTGATGGTGTCACCCACTTTGACTTTGCTGACCTCTTTAAGGCCTGTGACCAGGTATCCTACCTCGCCGACGGACAGTGCCGGCAAGGGCGTCTCTGCCGGGTGGCGAGCCCCCACTTCCTCGACCAGCGCCTCTTCCTTGGTCGCCATCATGAAAATGCGGTCGCCCTTGCTGACGGCACCATCGACGACTCTGATCAACGCCACGACGCCGCGATACGGGTCGAAATAGGAGTCAAAGATGAGCGCGCGGAGGGGCGCATCCGGGTCGCCCTTGGGGGCGGGTATGTTGTACACCACCGCCTCAAGCAGGTCATGTACGCCCGTCCCCGTCTTTCCGCTGGCCAGCACCGCATCGTCTGCGGGGATTGCAAGCCCCTCCTCGATCTCGGCCCGCACGCGCTCCGGCTCGGCCGCGGGGAGGTCGATCTTGTTGATCAGGGGAACGATCTCGAGGTTGGCGTTCATGGCCATCATCGCATTGGCCACGGTCTGCGCCTCGACACCTTGGGTGGCATCCACCACAAGCACCGCGCCCTCGCAGGCGGCGAGGCTGCGGCTGACCTCGTAGGTGAAGTCGACATGGCCGGGGGTGTCGATAAGGTTGAACTGGTAGGTCTCGCCGTCATCGGCGTGGTAGTCGACGCGCACGGCCTGGCTTTTTATGGTGATGCCGCGCTCGCGCTCGATGTCCATCGAGTCGAGCAGCTGTTCTTTCATATCGCGCGACGAAACCGTGCCGGTCAGCTCCAGGATGCGGTCTGACAAGGTCGATTTCCCATGGTCGATATGGGCTATGATAGAGAAGTTTCGTATTCGGTTCGGATCCATCTTCTTCTTTCGGTATCGGTACGTTTTCGCAGTTATTGCATAGTATTTATAGCATGTTAGCGATTATCGCCGCTTGGCACAGCATAGGTTAGCATAGTCTTGAATTTTCACACACCAACTTCTTCAGGCAAAAGGGCAATCGGCGGCCCTCGCAGCATCTTACTGCCTGTTGCAAAGCTCAAGGCCTGCTGTTTGGATTTGCCCGGTCAGGCACGTATCCGGATCCGGACGAACTGGTAGCAAAAAGGAACCGCCATTACGAATGCCCCTAAAGCCGCCGAGGCGATAATCACGGGAGCCGACAGCGTGTGGCCTCCCGACAAGACGATGAATGCAAGGATCGAAAGCGGGAGATAAAGGACGAGTGCGCTCACCAGGCCGGGGAATACTTCCTTTGCCTCAGAGTCGGAACAAGATGGACACACATATTGATACATAGCAGCACGGCG
>JAVBQH010000036.1:0-5402 GCA_031549175.1 Raoultibacter sp. | reverse complement strand
CGATGCCGCCGAAAAAGCCGTAGATGAAGACAGGGTTGATGCCGCGGTCGCGCGAGGCCTGGGCGCACTGGATCATCATGAGCACGATCGCGCAGCTGTACAGCGCGTAGAGGATGCTCGCCATGCCGCGGAGGAAGGTGTCCCCGAAAAATGGCAGCAGGAGGAACGCGGAGATGACAAAGGGGAAGACCAGGCGGTAGACGCTCGGGATGTTCAGCCGCACATTCTTGTACTGCCATAAGAACAGCACCAGCAGCCCGGCCACAAACGACGCGCAGAGGGAAAGGATGTTGACCAACGAGCCCACCTGCGGGTTGGCGATGGCAAGCGCGCGCATGATCCCGCAGCAAAAACCGATCGCCCCGACCGAGAGGGCGCTGCGCCAGTAATCCTGCAAAACCTGCCGGTAGATACGGGGGTGTTTGCGCGGCACGTCCTCGAACATCGGCTGGTTTGCATCGATCGTGCGGCTTTTTATCGAGATGCAGAGCCCGAACAGGGGCAGGAACACAAGCGGGATAAGAAGGACCGTGACCGCAGTGGGTATCAGGTAGAGGGAAAAATAGATGACGGCCGCATAGATCGTGCCGAGGACGAGGTCATGCGTGCCTCGGTCGGCGTCCTGGCTTGCAAAAAGACGCTGCCACATCATAAAGAAGCCCGCCGTGCCCAAACCGATCAGGCATCCGCCGGCAATCACGAGCAGCAGGGCAAGCTCGTCAAAATACATGGCCGTCAGCAAGCAGCACCAGCCGAGGAAATAAGGAACGCTTGCCACAAGCACCAAAAACCGACGGGTAGGCCCGGGGAAGAAGTAGACCCCGACGGCGCTTAAGACATAGACCGCCATGAACACAAGCGACTGGGAAAGGAAAAAGGAGAAGATGATATCAGGCGTCTGGAAGCCCATCGGAAGAAAGGGGAAGACGCCGCCCCAAACCCCCGCGGCGTTGATCGCAAGGAAGAGGGCATAGCCAAGCGAGGTGACGTTCGGCCGCAAAATCCGTATCACATTGCCGATGCTCAACGACCAGCTCTCCTTACATAAGGCCACAAAGATCAAAGCAGATGCGCGTGGTCGCATCCGTTGCCCAAGCCACACAAACCGGATGGGTCTTCTTATCCAGTATCTGATAATATCGGGAGGAAAGCTAGGTTCAATGCAAAGATTACCCCAAAGAGGCTACAACATGAACTGGGGTTCTTATAAATATCGCCTATTTTATGTGACACGCAATCACCGGATCCCGCGTATAGTCTCTCCACAGATGTACAGGAAAGCTGTACCGGGAAGAAGTCCGGGCCTATGAGAGGGACCCGGGCAAAGACGAGAAACATATGAAAAGGAGGGATCGCATGTCAGAGATTTTGCCACCATTGAGTCGCCGAACGTTTGTTAAAGCAACCGGAGCATTGGGGGCCTTGGCCTTGGCTGGCGGTGCCGTTGCACAAGCAGACTCACTGTTTGGTGCAGGAGTGCCCCAAGCGCATGCCGATTCAGAAGAGAAGATCGTTTGGAACCACTGCGCAATCAACTGCCCAGGACGTTGCGCACTCAAGATGCACGTGAAGGACAACGAGATCGTGCGTGTTGAGACCTATTCGCTTGACCAGGGCCATCCGGAAGAGGTTCAGCCGCGTGCCTGCCTGCGTGGGCGGGCCTACCGCTCCTGGATATACCATCCAGACCGCATCAACTACCCCCTGAAGCGCGTGCAGGGAACGAAGCGCGGCGACGGGAAGTACGAAAAAACCACGTGGGACGATGCGGTGAGCATCATCGCCAAGAACTTCAAGGAAGTGGTCGAGAAGTACGGCTACGAAGCGGTGTATGTGAACTACTGCACGGGCAACTACGGCGTGACCGCGCGTCCTTGGGGGCGTTTCTGCAATGCCATGGGCGGGTACCTTCCGTACTACGGCAACTACAGCCTCGCCCAGCTTATGTGGATCACACCCTACATCTTCGGCAGCAAGGTAAGCTCCGGCTCGACGCTTTCGGTCGCCCGCGACTCCAAGCTGATCCTCATGTTCGGCACCAGCCCCGTAGAAACCCGACAGGGCGGCGCCGTCTCGCATTATGACTATGTGGCCATGAGGGAGAAGACGCAGGGCAAGATATATGTGATCGACCCCCGCTTCAACGACTCGCTGTCCGGCCATTCCGACGAATGGCTGCCGATCAACCCCGGCACTGATGCCGCGCTCGTCTCTGCCGTCGCGCACGAGCTGATCACCAACGGGTGGGTCGACCTCGACTTTCTGCATACCTACTGTGTCGGGTATGACGAGGAGACGCTTCCGGCCTCGGCAAAGGGGCAGAACAAGTCCTACTACGACTACATCATGGGCACCGGGTACGACATGGTCGCCAAGACCGCCGCATGGGCTGCCCCGATCACGGGCATCCCGATCGAGAAGATCAAGTCTCTTGCTCAAGAGATCGGCACCACCAAGCCTATGTTCGTCGACCAAGGCTGGGGCCCGCAGCGCCGCAGCAACGGCGAGCTGACCGGCTGGGCCATCTGCATGCTGCCGATCCTCACCGGCAACATCGGCCTCCCAGGCACGAGCAATGGCATCCGCGAAGGCTCGTATGCCATCAACCTGACCAGCATGCCTGAGGGCACGAACTCGGTCAAGGCGAAGATATCCGTGTTCTCGATGGTAGATGCCATCGACCGCGGCAGCAAGATGACCGAGAAGGCCGACGGCGTCACCGGCGTCGCGCAGCTTCCGACCGACATCAAGTTCGTCATCAACTATGCGGGCAACTGCATCACCAACCAGAACAGCGACATCAACTGGGTGCACGACGTCATGAGGGACGAGAGCAAATGCCAGTTCGTCCTCGGCTCGGACATCGTGATGACCGACTCGATGAAGTATGCCGACGTCATACTGCCCGACCTCTTCCGCCTGGAGCAGACCTCCATGATCGGCACCGGCGGGGACGACGCCTACATGCTGGCCGGCTCCGAGCCCTATCCGCCGAAGTACGAGCGCAAGAGCGCCTACGACGCGGCAACGCTTATCGCTGCGGCCCTCGGCAAAGAGCAGGCATTCACCCAGGGTAAGACCCAGGAAGACTGGCTCAAGTCATGCTATGAGGACTCGCGGTCCAAAGACCCCCTGCTTCCCAGCTACGATGATGCCATGAAGATGGGCGTCTACACGCGCAAGAACCCCAAAGGCGGCACCATCGTCATGGAGTCGTTCCGCAAGGATCCGGTCGCAAACCCGCTTGACACCCCTTCGGGCAAGATCGAGATCTATTCCGAGAAGCTTGCCACCTACATCGCAAAACACGAGTTCAAGGATGACGACCATGTCGCGCCTATCCCGACCTACGTTCCGGAATGGTATGGCGCCGAAACAACCACAAGCGCCTACCCCTTGCAGCTGAGCGGCTTCCACTATCGCGGACGTCTGCATTCCTCATGGGGCTCAGTCGAGATCCTCAAAGAGCTGAACCCGCAGGAGCTGTGGATCAACCCGGCCGACGCGAACTCGCGCAACATCAGCCAAGGGGACACGGTCCGCATCAAGAACGACTTCGGCCAGATAGAGATGCCTGCGAAAGTGACGCCGCGCGTCCTTCCGGGAACGGTGGCCACGGCACAGGGTGCCTGGCATAACGCCAACATGAGTGGGGACCGCATCGACAAGGGCGGCTGCATCAACACCCTGACCACGCATCGCCCCTCTCCATTCTCAAAGGGCAATCCGCAGCACACCAATATCTGCCAGGTAAGCAAAGTATAAGCGGCGAGTAGTAAGAAAGGATGATTGAAATGACGCAATATGCATTTTACTTCGATGGTACTCGCTGCACCGGCTGTAAGACCTGCGTTTTTGCCTGCAAAGACAAGAACAACCTGAGCACCGGCTATGCGTACCGCAAAGTCTATGAATACACCGGAGGGGAGACCGTCAAGGATGCGGCAGGCCTATGCAGGACCAACTGCTTCTCGTACTACGTCTCGGTCGCATGCAACCACTGCGACAACCCCGCCTGTGTGCAAGTATGTCCCACCGGGGCCATGCACAAAGAGGCCGACACCGGGCTTGTCCAGGTAGACTCCTCGAAATGCATCGGATGCGGGTACTGCCACATGGCATGCCCCTACAACGCACCGAAGGTCGACCGTGAAAAAGGCCATTCGGTCAAGTGCAACTACTGCATCGACCTGGTTGAGGCCGGCGGAGAACCCGCCTGCATCTCCGCCTGTCCCGCCCGCGCCCTCGAGTTTGGCACGGCGGCGGACATGAAGGCGAAGGGCGAGCGCATCAACATCGCCCCGATGCCCAATATGAGCTATACCGAACCCAACGACTATATCACCCCCTGCGCTGACGCCCAGCCTGCGGATAGCAACCGGGGCCATGTCGGAAACCCTGCGGAGGTGAAGTAACATGGAAAACGCTATGGCTGAACTGCCTTTGGCAATCTTTACCACCCTGGCACCAATTTCTGCCGGCGCCTTCATTGCCTTGGCGCTCGCATTCTTCACGGCGACCTTCACCGATGAGCAGTTGAAGAAGATCGACCGCATGACGTTGATCCCGTTGGTCTTGCTGGCCGTCGGCTTCCTCGCGTCATTCCTGCATCTGGCCGACGTCGGACACTCCTTCTTCGTCTTCGACCGGATCGGCGCGTCGCCCCTGTCAAACGAGATCCTTGTCGGCATCATATTCTGTGTGGTCGCCCTCATCTATTGGATCGTCGCCATGGTGGGCAAGCTGTCGATTGGCGCCCGCAAGGTGCTTGCGGTGATCGTCGCCCTCGTGGGCTTGGTGTTTGCCGTGTTCACCGGCATGGCCTACATGATGTATACCATCCCTTCCTGGAACAACGCCTTGTCGCCCCTTCAGGTCATCGGACTTTGCCTGCTGGGCGGCGCACTCCTCGGCTCCTTCGTGCTTTCCTTGGCAGGCTCTTTCAAGGATGCGAAAGAGACCGGCTTCAAGACGGCGATCTTCGCTATGACGGTCGTCGGGGCCATCATCGCGCTGGTAGGCGTGATCGGCCAGGTCGTAATGGTGAGCGGTATGCAGAACTCGCTGGTATACGGCTCAGACCTTGTGGGTCAGGCGATGGTCTTCTTCGTCGTGTTCATTATCGCAACCCTGGCAGCCGTCGTGCTCGAGTGGTATGCGCTCAACAAGAAGGCAAGCACCAAGATGCTCTGCCTTGGTGCAGTGGTCGCGGTCGTGGCGGTGTTTTGTGCCCGACTTGTGTTCTATGCACTTGAGCTTTCGGTAGGGCTTTCGATCTAGACAAAAGAGACAAAGCCTCCGAAATCGAAGTATCGTTCTGCGCCCCTGGTGGAAACCGGGGGCGCAGCGTGCAAGGGGCCAGACCCTTTCGCACGCCCGAGAAAAGGGGACAGTCCCCTTTT
>JAVBQH010000034.1:0-7340 GCA_031549175.1 Raoultibacter sp. | reverse complement strand
TGACGGTCACGCCCCCCGCATCCGTCACCAACGGCTACAGCGCCCTTTATAACGGGTTGACCCAGGAGGCGAAGGCGGCGGGCGTCAACACGACGGTCGACAAGACCTATACCGCCGAGACCGCCGGCACCACGCTCTTCGGCGTCCTTGTCGATGCCTCCGACGTGGAGCTCACCAACCACTCCCCGAACTATGTGGTCATGATCGACAAGACCCTGCCTGTGGGCGACCTGAGCTACAACGGCGCTCCAGGCTTCGGCTTTACTGATACCTCGACCGACATCGCTTCGATGGTCGCCAACTCGGGCATCGATGCAAGCAAGACCATTGTGTCGGTCGTGCCCCACGGCGCCCCTCAGCCTGCCAAGGCTACCTACGGCACCATCGTCGGTGCAACAATCCCCGCCACGGGCTACCACGACGTATGGGTGATCGCCACCGACAACGCCGGTAATGAATCTGTGCCGGTCAAGGCTCTCGAGCACATCTCGAGGAGCGGGCTTGACGAGATCCACGCCAAGGACTTCTCCTACGACATCGCGCACGGCGCGGCCTCGCTCAACAATGCCATGGCCAGGATGCTCTCCCACGTTGAAGGCAAGCCCTTCGGCTCCGGGACGCCTTTCGCTATGTCTCAGATCACAGTAGACCCGACCGAGCTCGCCGTCATCCATGCGGCCATCAACGCCGGCCAGAAGGGTACCACCTGGCCGCTCACCTTCTCGACCCCGTTCAGCCCGACCCAGGCCTCGACCACCATACAGGTGACCATTTTCGACAACGGGTCCACCCCGACGCCCCCTCCAGGTCCGCTCACGCATGAGATGATCTACGCGAACGACTTCAACTGGGGCATCTCGACCGGTTCGATCGCCGACGGCGATGCACGCGTCGCCAGCCAGGTGACCGCTTACGATGTCAACGGCGACCCGATCGCCACATCTTCGCTTACCGTGAATCCGGGCGAGCTGGCCACCATCAACGCCGCCATCGCTGCAGGGCAGGCAGGCACCGTGTGGCCGCTCACCTTCGCGACTCCTGACGGCACGGATGTCACCATCGATGTGACGTTGTTCGACAACGGCCCTGTCAACCCGCCCGCCCCGGGTAGCGAGCATATAGTCGGCAACGACTTCGGCTGGGGCATCTCGACGGGAGCCATAAGCAACGCGCAGGCGCTTTTCCTGGCGCACGCCGCTGCAACTTCGGCCACGGGCACTCCCATGGCGCAGTCTTCCATCACGGTCCACCCTGCCGAGTTGGTGGCCATCAACGCCGCCATCCTTGGCGGATACCAAGGCACCACCTGGGATCTCACCTTCACGACCGACGGCTCGACGGGCACGCCCGCATCGACCACCGTCAAGGTGACGCTCTACGACGCCGGCCCTCCGGTTGTGCAGGCGGGTAACGAGCATGTGGTTGGCAACGACTTCGGCTGGGGCATCTCGACTGGCCCCTTATCCCAGGCAGATGCCTTCGTACTCTCGCAAGCCCAGGCTAGTGATGCCAACGGCCTTCCGATGGCGCTGACACATGTGACGGCGAACGCCGGCGATCTCGCCGCGATCAACGCTGCCATCGCTGCCGGCCAGAAGGGCACCGTGTGGCCGCTCACACTGACCACCGACGGCTCGACCGGCACGGCTGCCTCCGCCGTCGTGTACGTGACGCTGTTTGACAACGGACCGGTCACGCCTCCGGCCTCCGGCTCGGAACACATCGTCGGCAACGACTTCAACTGGGGAATCTCGACCGGCGCCCTTGACAAGACGAGCGCCGAGATACTCTCGCTCCTGTTAGCCACGGATGCCAACGGCGTCGCGATGAGCTCTTCTCAGGTGAGCATCAACACCGCCGAACTCGCTGCCATCAACGCAGCAATTTCTGCCAATCAGAAGGACACCGTGTGGCCGCTCACCTTCACCACCGACGGCTCGACCGGCACGCCTGCAAGCGTGACCATCAACGTGACGCTCTTCAACAACGGGCCGGTGACGCCGCCGGCGCTCGGCTCGGAGCATATCGTCGGCAATGACATCAAATGGGGGATAACCTCCGGTGCCTTGACTGACCCGGTTGCTGCGCACCTCGGACGTGTCAGCGCCACCGGTGCTTCCGGTGCGCCCATGCCCTATGCAAACGTGACCTACAACACCGCCGAGCTTGCCGCCATCAATGCGGCTATCACCGCCGGCCAGAAGGACACCGTGTGGCCGCTCACCTTCACGACCGACGGCTCGACCGGCACGCCTGCAAGCGTGACCATCAACGTGACGCTCTTCGACACGGGACACGTGACCCCCGCGGTCGGCATGCCCTATATCGTTGCGAACAACTTCGGCTTCTCGGTCGGCAACGGCTCGCTCGCCGACGCCGATGCCATGCTGCTCTCGTTCGTCGAAGCCCTTGCAAGTGACGGCACGGTAGGCGCCCCGAGCGACATAGTAGTCGACCCGACCGAGCTTGCGGCCATCAACGCGCTTATCGCTGCGGGGAACACGTCGGGGCCCGCAATGCCGCTTACCTTTACCTACACCTGCCCGCAAACCGGTCAGGTAGCTGCCACCACGGTGCTGGTCTCGTTGCTTGGATCGGCTGACCTTGTGGTGTCAAAGACCGTTGACAACCCGAACCCGCTGCCGGGTGACACCGTTACCTACACGATCACCGCGCAGAACAACGGCATCGCGACCTCACAGGGATTGTGGATCAAGGACAACCTTCCCGCGCATACCATCTTCATCTCGTGCGATGCCAGTGGTGTCTATGGCGCGACGGTGGGCGGCCAGGAATATGTCAACTGGTATGTTCCGACATTGGCTGCAGGACAAAGCGTAACATTTAGCGTAACGGTCAAGATCGACCAATGCACGCCAGGTACGGTCATTGAAAACGTCGCGCTCTACGAAGAAGGCGCCCCGGGTCTGCCGGCCAATCCGGATGACGATCCGCAGGGTGGGAAGTCTGACCCCGCAAGCCTGACGGTAGGCGATCCTTCCGCAAAACCGCTGAAGACGGGCTTCCCGTTGACGGGCGATGCCCTACCTTTTACCGCCTTGGCAATATTTGCCCTGATTGCACTTGCGTTTATCATATTTGCAAGAAAAAAGAACAAGCAGGATGAAAACGCAGGAAGGCGATAAAAGAAAGCAGCAAACGAGAGCACTAAAAAGCAGCACCGAGAGATACTAGATTTGCCTTTGCCTCCTAGGCTTCATGCCTCGGAGGCGAGGCACTTTCTGGCCAAGGGGTTTGTGCTGGTTTGTTGCAGATAACTTGTTTGAGATAAAATAAGATTGGGTGACAAGGGGTGATTATATGAGAGTGTCTATTTGTGACGATGACGTCAGTGTGCTCGATCAGTATTCGACGCTGATCAAGCTGATCGCAGAGAATAATGAGATTTCCATCGCGGTGGATCGCTTCGAAAAGGGATCGCAACTGCTTTTTGCGATGGAGGACAAGAAGCTCGTTTACGATATCGTCTTCTTGGATATCTTTATGCCAGGTCAAAACGGAATAGATCTCGGCTCGCAATTGGGAGCATCAGGGTACGGTGGATTTATTGTCTATCTTACCAGATCAGAAGACCATATGCTGTCTGCCTTCGACGTCGGGGCTGTCAATTACGTGATCAAGGGTGAAGCTGAAAGCTTTAGCCGGTTTGAGAAGGTTTTTCTCAAGGTGGCAAAGCAGGTGGAAAATCGGCGCCGTAAGTACATCTTGCTCAACAGCATCGACGAATACCGAAACATCCCCCTTGATTCCATACAGTATTTTGAGGTGAACAGGCATATTTGCTTTGTACACTATGGAAAGGGGGATACCTTCGAGTTTTCCTCCTCGTTGGGGAAGCTCGAGAACACCCTCCTCTCCTTTGATTTCGAACGGGTGCACCGGTCGTTCCTCGTCAACTGCCGGGCGGTAGAAAGTTATACCGTGAAGGAAATAAACATGAGCAGCGGCGCTGTTCTTCCTGTCGGCAGGAAGTATTCTACCCAATTTCGCCAAGCGATGGCTGATCTTGCCGAGGTGAACCTGGCGGGATCCTCGAAGACGTCAGAGTAAGAGGGTTTAGCAGTCATGGGTGGAAGTGCTAGACAGAAAAAGTTCAGAATCAGGACTTTGCTCCTTGTGGTACTGGCCGAGGCCTTGCTTATTGCCGGACTTGATGTAAGCCCGGCTTACGCTGACGAATGCCCGGCGGGTGGAGAGCATACCTATTCTGCGGCAATCACGCTCTATCCTACCGAAGACCAGGACGGCATCAGGAAATACACCTGCACGAAATGTGGCTTCAGCTTCGACCTCCCTATTCCGGCCACAGGCCATCAGTGGGGCCCGTGGATAGTCGACCTTGCCCCGACCTGCTCTCATGAAGGGCACCGGTATCGCATATGCACGAGATATCCGGAGTCACCGCATTATGAGGAAGAGATCCTCAGCCAGCTATCCCCAACAGGCAGCCACTCCCATGTGCTGTCAGAGGAGGTTCATGCGACGTGCACCGCTCCGGGCTATCGCCTATATACCTGCCAGTACTGCGGAGACGTTTTGAGGGAGGGCTTTGCGGCCTTGGGTCACGTTTGGGGGCCGTGGGTCGTCGAAAGCGAGCCTACAACGACTGAGGAGGGCAAGAGGCAGCGAACGTGCCTCCATGACCCAAGCCATGTCGAGTACGAGATGATTCCCCGGCTTGACGTAGGCTACGCCAGCCAGGCGGCGGCTCATCCTGCATCCGCGGGGCCTGGCCAGCCTGACCTCCACTTCCGTTTCGGGGCAATCGACGCTGCGTTCCTGGCAATGGATGCGGTGCTTCTGCTGATTGTGGCGATCCTGATCACGCCCTTTGTTGCCCGCGCACGGTGGGCTAAGAAGCGCCGCGCAATGGCAAGGGAGAAACGGTCGGCACAACAGCCCGAATCCGAGATAAACCAAAGCCTTTGGTGGGTATAGGCGCATAGAACCAATGAGGAAAGAAGGTAGGCTTTCATTATGAATCTCATGCCTGTTATAAGCGTTGTCGTCTTCTTGATACTTCTTGGAGCATCCATTGCGGTATACCGCCATCTGCGCCGTGAGGTCAATGAGGCGGATGGCGTGCACGGCATCAACGAGCAGGGGAAGCCGGGGTTCTCCGACGAGAAGAACATCATCGGCAAAATCTAGAGCCCGGGGTCTGACCATAAAAGAAAACCAGGCGAGGCATTTCTACATGTCGATACCGGCACATTGAAATGTTCAAAACAGCAATCATGCGGGAATTTCGACGTTTTGGCTGGCTTATTTTTGAAAGAAAAGGGCCTCACGGCAGGCAAATTTTACTTTCACCATGGGAATTAATTACTTCTCGTGCCACATTACCCAGAAATGGGGTAATCTATACGGTGCGGTGATCTTGCCGCATATGTTACATTTGCCCTGCGGGGCGGAAAGTTAGGTCTACATGTCTAAAGGCAGAGTAAAGTGGTTTAGCGCCGAAAAAGGCTACGGGTTCATCACCCCAGAGGGCGGAGAAGACATCTTCGTTCACTTCAGTGAGATCCAAGGAGACGGGTTCAAGACCCTTGAAGAGGGCGCTACGGTTGAGTTCGACATCACCACGGGGAACAACGGGAAAGATCAGGCCTCGAACGTGCATGTAGTCTAACAGACTGCCGCATCTTGATCTCGACGGGCGATCCACAGGGTCGCCTATTTTTTTGTGTTCAAGTCTTCTTGACCCATCAAAAAAGTGGAACAGGGGGTCTCCCCTGTTCCACTTGATCGAAAAACGCTGCTTGAAAGAAGCGGGTGCTTTATACCGATGCCGAACGCAGCGCCTCGCCGCAACCCTTGCATTCTTCTGCCGTAGGATTGTTGAGGGTGCCGCATTCCCGGCAATACCCCGGGATATCTTCCTGGGCTATAAGGTGCTTGGGCTCTTCGCCCCGGCACCTTCCGCAATTACAGCATGCATACCCGCACATGTTTCTTCCTTTTCTTGCAGATCAAACTAGAATTGCTCTGCCGGTGCCGTTGTTTCTGACGCCGGATCGGCCGACGCGGTGCCTTTGGTCCGTGCGTGACGGATGGCACCCGAAATGGATCCAAGTATCGAAAGCGCAAGAACCACTCCGACGGTAGTCAGGGCAGGCATCCAATTGCCCATGAGTGCGGCCTGGACGGACATGAACACCGCTTCACCGAAGCCGATGACCATGATACCGATGCCTGCGCCACCGAAGGCGCCTAAGGCGCTTGTCACGCCAAGTGCGCTCAAGAACGCGCCGGCAGCGATGCCGAGCAGCAGGATCTTCGGCGGGGCAGCCTTCGTATAATTGCCTATTACCTGGAACAAGGCGCACAGGCAGCCTCCGAGAATAAATGCAAATAGGATAGTGATCATTGCTCAACCTCCTTTAGGCTGCCAAGAAGAATGCAGCGATACCGACAACGATGGAAAGCAACGCACCCGTTCCGATGACCCACAAAACCAGGTCGATCACGTTCAGGATGCTGCCCTTAAAGCCGTCCTTCGCACCTTTTTCATACATATCGGCCACGGCGCAG
Source organism: Raoultibacter sp. (assembly GCA_031549175.1). GTDB lineage: Bacteria > Actinomycetota > Coriobacteriia > Coriobacteriales > Eggerthellaceae > WRIS01. Next base: position 785 of record JAVBQH010000034.1, on the reverse strand, counting down.
GCGAAGCCGTTGAAGGGAAGGATGGAGCCCCACCCGCTCCATGCGCTCACACGCTGATGGATGCCGGTGGTGTAGGTGATCAAGGCTATGACGCCCATCGACGCAAGCGTGAGCGCCATAAGGTAAGGGGATTCAGGGCCCAAGATCGATACATACAGCAGGAGAAATACCTGGCCGATAGCTGCGTAGATGCCGCCGACCAAAAACGCGCACATATATGATTTTGATTCTCTCATCGGATATATCCTCTCTGAGTGAAGGCCGGGCTACCTATTCGACAACCCGGCCTTTCCGTGAAACGCTACTTCAGCGCTAAAGGGCAAACAGGACTTTCTTCGAGTTCTCATCGATCTGTTTTGACAAATCCTCGATCGTTCCATACTCGATGCACTTCGCCTGGCAATGGTGAACGCATGTGGGAGCCTTGCCTGTGGCCACACGGTCTTCGCAGCCGTCGCACTGGGCAGTCAACCCGGGCAGGTAGGAGAGCTGCCACTCGTTGTCTCCGAATTCCCAGGGACCCATCTCGTTCAACAGGATGCCCGTCTGTCCAACCGGGTAGCTATGCTCGATTTGGCAGGCTATTTCACAGGAATGGCAGCCGGTGCACCATTCGGTATCGATTAACAATCCTTGTACACTCATTGCTATTCTCCTTCCTCGACCTTGTACAGCTTGCAGATCGACGTCTTATAGTTGGCGCCGAATCCGCTTTTGCCACACTTCATCGGAACGAGGTTGTTTATGTTCAGATCAAACACGTCGTAGAGATTCTCAGGATCCTT